>NZ_JBEZLR010000122.1:0-28295 GCF_040652275.1 Streptomyces sp. NPDC048275 | reverse complement strand
TCCTCCGCCTTGCAGCTGCACGCACCAAGCCCCGCTCACCGGCACCTACGAGGTGCCGGTGCTTCCCTGCAACCTGATCCGCCGGACAGGCCCTAGGCCCCTGTGACCTCCACCGCCGCCAGGTTCTTCTTGCCCCGGCGCAGCACCAGCCAGCGCCCGTGCAGCAGGTCCTCCTTGGCGGGGACCACGTCCTCGGCGGCGACCTTCACGTTGTTCACGTAGGCACCGCCCTCCTTGACCGTGCGGCGCGCGGCCGACTTGCTGGCCACCAGGCCGACCTCCGCGAAGAGGTCCACCACCGGGCCGAGCTCGGCGACCTGGATGTGCGGCACCTCGAAGAGGGCCGCGGTCAGCGTCTTCTCGTCCAGCTCGGCCAGCTCGCCCTGGCCGAAGAGGGCCTTGGACGCGGCGATCACGGCGGCCGTCTGATCGGCGCCGTGCACCAGCGTCGTCAGCTCCTCGGCGAGCGCGCGCTGGGCGGCGCGGGCCTGGGGGCGCTCCTCGGTCTGCTTCTCCAGCTCTTCCAGTTCCTCGCGGGACTTGAAGGACAGGATCCGCATGTACGTCGAGACGTCCCGGTCGTCCACGTTCAGCCAGAACTGGTAGAACGCGTACGGCGTCGTCATCTCGGGGTCGAGCCAGATGGCGCCGCCCTCGGTCTTGCCGAACTTGGTGCCGTCCGCCTTGGTCATCAGCGGCGTCGCCAGCGCGTGCACGTTGGCGTGCGGCTCCAGGCGGTGGATCAGGTCCAGGCCCGCGGTGAGGTTGCCCCATTGGTCGCTGCCGCCCTGCTGCAGCGTGCAGCCGTAACGTCGGTACAGCTCCAGGAAGTCCATGCCCTGCAGCAGCTGGTAGCTGAACTCCGTGTAGCTGATGCCTTCCTCGGACTCCAGGCGCCGGGCCACGGAGTCCTTCGTCAGCATCTTGTTGACGCGGAAGTGCTTGCCGATGTCCCGCAGGAACTCGATGGCCGACAGGCCGGCCGTCCAGTCGAGGTTGTTCACCATGACCGCGGCGTTCTCGCCCTCGAAGGACAGGAACGGCTCGATCTGCGAGCGCAGGCGCGTCACCCAGTTCGCGACCGTCTCCGGGTCGTTCAGCGTGCGCTCGGCTGTCGGGCGCGGGTCGCCGATCTGGCCCGTCGCGCCGCCGACCAGGGCGAGCGGGCGCAGGCCCGCCTGCTGGAGGCGACGCATGGTGAGGACCTGCACCAGGTGGCCGACGTGCAGGCTGGCCGCGGTCGGGTCGAAGCCGCAATAGAACGTGACGGGACCGTCCGCGAGCGCCTTGCGCAATGCATCTTCGTCAGTGGACAGGGCGAACAGCCCCCGCCACTTCAGCTCGTCGACGATGTCCGTCACGGTTCTCGTATCTCCTTGGATGGTCTTGCGAAAGCGTCTCGTGAATCAGGTACGAGGTTATACGCCCTGGCTGACAGAGCTCATATTGAAGTCCGGCACCCGCAGCGCGGGCATCGCAGCCCTGGTGAACCAGTCACTCCACTCACGGGGCAGCGTCTTTTCCGTCCGCCCCGCTTCCGTCGCCCGCCCGAGCAGGTCGACCGGCGACTCGTTGAACCGGAAGTTGTTCACCTCGCCGACGACCTGGCCGTTCTCGACGAGGTAGACACCGTCCCGGGTCAGCCCGGTCAGCAGCAGCGTCGCCGGGTCGACCTCGCGGATGTACCAGAGGCAGGTCAGCAGCAGTCCGCGCTCGGTGGCGGCGACCATCTCCTCCAGGGAAGTGTCCGCACCGCCGTCCAGGATCAGGTTCCCGATCGTCGGGGCGACGGGCAGCCCGGTCAGGCCCGCGCTGTGCCGGGTGGTGGACAGATGGGTCAGCGTGCCCTCCCGCACCCAGTCCGTCGCGGACAGGGGCAGCCCGTTGTCGAAGACGGACGCGTCGTCGCCGGAGGAGTGGGTGAGCACGAAGGGGGCGCTCTCGAGCCCCGGCGCGTTCGGGTCGCTGCGCAGCGACAGCGGCAGCTCGGTGAGCTTCTCGCCGACGCGGGTGCCGCCGCCGGGCTTACTGAAGACCGTCCTGCCCTCGGCCGCGTCCCGGGCCGCCGCCGACCACATCTGGTAGATCAGCAGGTCCGCGACGGCGGTCGGCGGCAGCAGCGTCTCGTAGCGCCCCGCGGGCAGGTCGATCCGCCGCTCCGCCCAGCCGAGGCGTACGGCCAGCTCGGCGTCCAGCGCCGCCGGATCGACGTCCTTGAAGTCCCGCGTCGACCGCCCCGCCCACGCCGAGCGCGTACGGTCCGGCGACTTGGCGTTGAGCTCCAGCGTCCCGTTGGGCTGGTCGTGCCGCAGTCGCAGCCCCGTCGACGTACCGAGATAGCTGGAGACGAGTTCATGGTTGGCGAACCCGTACAGCTCCCGCCCGCCCTCCCGCGCGCGGGCGAACGATTCGCCGAGCGCCGGAGCGAAATCCGTGAAGACGGCGGACGAGGTCTCGGCGGGCGCGTCCGCGAAGTCGGGGGACTCGGGCACGCCCGTGACCAGCGGCTGGGCGTCCTCGGCGGGACCCGCACCGCGCGCCGCCGCCTCCGCGGCCCGTACCAGCGGCTCCAGCTCGTCCGCGGTCACGGCCGCGCGCGAGACGACGCCGGATGCCGTGCCCGCGCGGCCGTCGACGGTCGCGATGACGGTCAGCGTGCGCCCGCGCGTGACCCCGTTCGTGGTCAGCGCGTTGCCCGCCCAGCGCAGGTTGGCGGTCGATTGCTCGTCGGCGATCACGACGCAACCGTCGGCGCGGGAGAGCTCGAGGGCGCGCTCGACGACCTCGTGCGGCTTGTTCGGCTTGTTGGTGCGAGCGCTCATCGACCGGCCTCCTGCGTCGTGTTCAGAATGTTGACGCCCTTGAAGAGGGCGGACGGGCAGCCGTGCGAGACCGCCGCGACCTGGCCCGGCTGGGCCTTGCCGCAGTTGAAGGCACCGCCCAGGACATAGGTCCCCGGGCCGCCCACCGCAGCCATGGAACCCCAGAAGTCGGTCGTGGTCGCCTGATACGCGACATCCCGCAGCTGGCCCGTGATCCGCCCGTTCTCGATCTTGAAGAACCGCTGACCCGTGAACTGGAAGTTGTACCTCTGCATGTCGATCGACCACGACCGGTCACCCACGACATAGATGCCGCGGTCCACGCCCCCGATCAGATCCTCCGTCGAGAGCCCCGCGGGGTCCGGCTGCAGCGACACATTGGCCATGCGCTGCACGGGCACGTGCCCGGGGGAGTCGGCGTACGCGCACCCATTGGACCGCTCGAAGCCGGTGAGCTTGGCGATGCGCCGATCCAGCTGGTAGCCGACGAGCGTCCCGTCCTTCACCAGGTCCCAGGACTGTCCCTCCACCCCTTCGTCGTCGTACCCGATGGTCGCGAGCCCGTGCTCGGCGGTGCGGTCACCGGTGACGTTCATCCGCTCGGAGCCGTACTTCAGCTTGCCCAGCTGATCGAAGGTGGCGAAGGAGGTCCCGGCGTACGCGGCCTCGTAGCCGAGCGCACGATCGAGCTCCGTCGCATGCCCGATGGACTCGTGGATGGTCAGCCACAGATTGGAGGGGTCGACGACGAGGTCGTACAGTCCCGCCTCGACGCTCGGCGCCCGCATCTTCTCGGCGAGCAGCTCCGGGATCCGCCCGAGCTCGGACTCCCAGTCCCAGCCGGTGCCCTGCAGGTACTCCCAGCCGCGCCCGACCGGCGGCGCGATGGTCCGCATCGAGTCGAACTCGCCGCTGGACTCGTCGACGGCGACGGCGGTGAGCTGCGGGTGCAGCCGGACGCGCTGCTGCGTGGTCACGGTCCCGGCAGTGTCGGCGTAGAACTTGTTCTCGTGCACGGTCAGCAGCGAGGCATCGACATGGTCGACCCCGTCGGCCGCGAGCAGCCGCGCGCTCCAGTCCGTGAGCAGCCCGGCCTTCTCCTCGTCCGGTACGGAGAAGGGGTCGATGTCGTACGACGAGATCCACGTCTTCTCCGCGTGCACGGGCTCGTCCGCCAGCTCCACGCGCTCGTCGGACCCGGCCGCCTTGATCACCTGGGCCGACAGCTTCGCCATCGCCACGGCCTGCGACGCCACCCTCGCGGCGGCGTCCATTGTCAAATCGACGCCCGACGCGAACCCCCAGGTCCCGCCGTGCACCACCCGCACCGCGTAGCCCAGGTCCGTCATGTCCGACGACCCGGCGGGCTTGGCGTCCCGCAGCCGCCAGGACGCGCTGCGCACCCGCTCGAAGCGGAAGTCCGCGTGCTCGGCGCCCAGCGCCCGCGCGCGTGCGAGCGCGGCGTCGGCCAGGGCGCGCAGTGGCAGTGCCAGGAATGACTGATCGACCTCGTGGGCCACGAGCGGCCTCCCCTTGTCACCGTTAGCGAGATGTCTTCGTCCAGCGAGATGTCTTGGTTCCGCATGTCTTCGTTCCGCAGTGAATCATGCAGCGCCCGCGCCCTGGCATCCATCGGAATTCATGGGCGTCTTCATGGGCGTTCGTCCTGTGGGGGACTGCAGGGCCGGCCTCGCCTGCCCCTGAGTTGGGGAACCATGTCCACCGGGCACCTCTCTCGACCCCCTCATCACATAGGACAAGCGGACGTTCGCGGCCGCCCGCGAGGCCGGACCGACCGCTGACCGGGCCGCCCCGACTGTAGGGATCCGACAGGAGCCACGGTGAGCCACTGTCGGTGCCCGATTCTTCGCGCGGCCGAGCGGACCGATAGGTTTTCGGGGTAGGCGCCTGTCTTGCAGGGGTTTCAGACTGCTATCGAAAGGGTGATCCGTTGAGCCGCTCGGTTCTCGTCACCGGAGGCAACCGGGGCATCGGCCTCGCCATCGCCCGCGCGTTCGCCGATGCCGGCGACAAAGTCGCGATCACGTACCGCTCGGGTGAGCCGCCGGCCGCCCTCACCGCACTGGGCTGCCTCGCCGTCAAGTGCGACATCACCGACACCGAGCAGGTGGAGCAGGCCTACAAGGAGATCGAGGCCGAGCACGGCCCCGTCGAGATCCTTGTCGCCAACGCGGGCGTCACCAAGGACCAGCTTCTGATGCGCATGACCGAGGAGGACTTCACCTCGGTCATCGACACCAACCTCACGGGCACCTTCCGCGTCGTCAAGCGTGCCAACCGCGGCATGCTGCGCGCCAGGAAGGGCCGTGTCGTCCTGATCTCGTCGGTGGTCGGGCTGCTCGGCTCGGCCGGCCAGGCGAACTACGCTGCCTCCAAGGCCGCACTGGTGGGCTTCGCGCGGTCCCTCGCCCGTGAGCTGGGCTCGCGCAACATCACCTTCAACGTCGTCGCACCTGGTTTCGTCGACACCGACATGACCCGGGTGCTGTCCGAGGAGCAGCGCGCCGAGTACGTGGCGCAGGTGCCGCTGCGCCGGTACGCGCAACCCGAGGAGATCGCCGCGACGGTGCGGTTCCTCGCCTCGGACGATGCCTCGTACATCACTGGAGCCGTCATCCCCGTTGACGGCGGACTGGGAATGGGTCACTGATCACCATGAGTGGAATTCTCGAGGGCAAGCGCGTCCTGATCACCGGTGTGCTGATGGAGTCCTCCATCGCCTTCCACACCGCCAGGCTGGCCCAGGAGCAGGGCGCCGAGATCATCCTGACCGCGTTCCCGCGGCCCACGCTGACCGAGCGCATCGCCAAGAAGCTTCCCAAGCCCACCAAGGTCATCGAGCTCGACGTCACCAACGACGAGCACCTCGCCCGCCTTGCCGACATCGTCGGTGAGGAGCTGGGCAGCCTGGACGGCGTCGTGCACTCCATCGGCTTCGCTCCGCAGGACGCCCTCGGCGGCAACTTCCTGAACACGCCGTTCGAGTCGGTCGCCACGGCCATGCACGTCTCCGCCTTTTCCCTGAAGTCGCTGACCATGGCCTGCCTGCCGCTGATGCAGAACGGCGGCTCGGTCGTCGGCCTCACCTTCGACGCGCAGTACGCCTGGCCGCAGTACGACTGGATGGGCCCCGCCAAGGCCGCCCTCGAGGCCACCAACCGGTACCTCGCCCGCGACCTGGGCAAGCAGAACGTGCGCTCCAACCTGATCTCGGCGGGCCCGATCGGCTCCATGGCAGCCAAGTCCATCCCGGGCTTCAGCGAGCTCGCCGCCGTCTGGGACACCCGTGCCCCCCTCGAGTGGGACCTCAAGGACCCGGAGCCGGCCGGCCGCGGAGTCGTCGCCCTGCTGAGTGACTGGTTCCCGAAGACCACCGGCGAGATCATCCACGTCGACGGCGGCCTGCACGCCATCGGTGCCTGATCTCTCGGCATTCCCGTACGAGGCCCACGCCCCGGTTCCCGCAACAGGCGGGGAGCGGGGCGTCGCCCGTTCGGCCCATCCGGCCGGGCGCACCCCGCGCCGCACCGCGCACGCTGGGAGTACGCACCGCCCCGCAGCCGTACGGCCGAGGAGGTCCCCCTTGTGCTCCTGTCCCGCCGTTTTGCCCCGGTGTTCGCCGCAGTGGTCCTCATGATGGTTCTGCCGTACGACGCCCTGCCTCACGCGCGCGTGGAGGGGGGAAATCCGGCTGTGCCGGACCCGTTCGGCGCCGAGTGCCGCACCGCCGTCACCGGCTCCCATGCCGTCGCGTACTGCCACAACCCCTACGTGAACCCCGATCGCGTGCGCCTGCACATCGAGTGCGACCGCTGGTGGGACCTCGACAGCGACAGCGCCCCGGTCGAGGCGGGACCCGCGATGACGGTGCGGCTGACCGGCCGCTGCTGGCAGGAGATCAGGTCGGTGTGGGTCAGTCACCAGAAGCTGGAGAGCTGAGCCTCCCCGGGCGGCACAGGAACGGATAGCCCGCGGCCTCCGTGGCGGCCGCCTCCGCGTCGCCCGCGCGGATCGCGTCGACGAGCCGCGCGTGGTCCATGTACGTCTCCGGCGTCAGCGTCCCGCCGACGTCCTCGCGCAGCCAGTCGCGCAGCACCTCGCCGAGGTCCGCGTACATCGCCGTCATGACGTCGTTGTGGGACGCGGCCACCACCGCCAGATGGAAGGTGGCGTCGGCGGTCACGAAGGTCTCGGCGTCGCCCGACTCCCAGGCCTCCTCACGGCGTACGAGCAGGGTGTCGAGCTGCTTCAGATCGCGCTCGGTGCGCCGCTCGGCGGCCAGCTTCGCGGCGCTCGACTCCAATGTGGAGCGCAGCTCGGCGATGTGCCGAGGATCGGCGTCGGCGAACCGGCGGTGCATCACGCCCGCCAGCTCACTGGTCGCTACGACGTAGGTGCCCGAGCCCTGGCGGATGTCGAGCAGACCGTTGTGGGCGAGCGCGCGGACGGCCTCGCGAACCGTGTTGCGGGCCACCCCCAGCTGTCCGACCAGCTCCGGCTCGGTGGGAATCCGGGAGCCGACCGGCCACTCGCCCGAGGTGATCTGGTTCCGCAGCTCGGCGATGACCTGCTCGGACAGCGCCGAACGGCGGGGGTGGCTCAGCGGCATGACGGTCCTTCGTATGGGCCCGGTGGTGATCCTCCGCGGGGGTCCTTCGCGCGGGGACCGAGATTCCGGAGATTAACGCAAGGGGGTTGGACAGCCAATCATCCCATGATTCTATGATGGGCATCATGGTGAGCGAGGAGGCCCGGACGATGACGTCCACACGGATACGCGGCTGGTCGGATACGGACCCGTCGGCCCCCTCGGATCCCTCGGCCCCCTCGGATCTCGAGAGTGAAACGCACGCCACGCGCGCGTGGATGACGCGTCTGGTGACCGTCGGCATCGTCCTCACCGCTCTGAACCTGCGACCCGCGATCACCAGCCTCGGTGCGCTGCTCGAAGAGGTGCGCGACGGGTTCGGTATGAGCGGCAGCGTCGCCGGGCTGCTCACCTCCGTGCCGCCGCTGTGCTTCGCCGCCTTCGGCGTCATGGCACCGCGCCTGGCCCGCCGCTTCGGGCCCGGCACGGTCGTCTGCGCGGGCATGGTCGCCATCGCGGCGGGCCTCGCGATCCGGCCGTACGCCGGGAGCACGGCCGGCTTCCTTGCCGCCAGCGCACTCGCGCTCATGGGCATCGCCGTCAGCAACGTCCTGATGCCGGTGATCGTCAAGCGCTGGTTCCCGGACCGGGTCGGCTCCATGACCGGCCTCTACTCGATGGCGCTCGCGCTGGGCACCTCGGCCGCGGCAGCGGTGACCGTGCCCGTGACCGACACCCTGGGCGGTGATTGGCAGTCGGGGCTCGCGGTGTGGGCGGGGCTCGCGGCGGCGGCCGTACTGCCGTGGATTCCCCTTGTACGCGCGCGGGGTGCCGATTCCGGGAGTGCTGCCCTTGGCCGGGACACCGGTTCCGGGGCCGGTGAGCCTGCGGGGCCGGAGCCCGACGGACTGCGGATCACCCGCAGCCGTACCGCCTGGGCCCTCGCCGTCTTCTTCGGGCTCCAGGCCACCGCCGCGTACATCACGATGGGCTGGATGGCGCAGATCTTCCGTGACGCGGGTGTCTCCGCGGGCACCGCGGGACTGCTCCTTGCCGTCACGATGGTGATGGGCGTGCCGCTGGCCTTCATCATTCCGCGTGTCGCCACGCGCCTGTCCCACCAGGGGCCGATCGTGGTCGCACTCGGCGTCTGCGGACTCGCCGGATACGCGGGCCTCTACTTCGCCCCGGCAGGCGGCGCATGGGCCTGGGCCCTGCTGCTCGGCGTCTCCAACTGCGCCTTCCCGCTGGCCCTCACCCTGGTCGGCATGCGGGCCAGGACCGGCGCGGGCGTCGTCAAGCTCTCGGCCTTCGCGCAGAGCGCCGGCTATTTGCTCTCGATCCCGGGCCCCCTGCTTGTGGGCGTGCTCTACCAGCACAGCGGCGGCTGGGGCCTGCCGATCGCGCTCATGGCCGCACTGATGATTCCGCAGATGGCGGCGGGCATCCTGGCGGGCCGCGACCGCACGGTGGAGGACGAGGCCACGCGCGGGCTCAGCCGTGAGGCCCCCTGAGGGTGCGCTCCCACCCCTGAAGGTCACCCCTGAATGTGCCGACCCCCACCCGTGGAGGCGCGGACGACGGGTGCGAGACTGGCCGCATGCCTGTGCTCGACCCGAACCCCCAGAACGGCCAGAAGAAGATGTTGCTCGTGCTCGGAGCGATGCTGGCCATCACCGTGATCATCGCCGTCATCGCGTCGATCGCCTCGCCGTGACCGTGCTCACCACTGCCGGATGGTGGGGCTAACCCCCCATCCCCTAGGGGGTGAGTGTCAGGGTCAAGTGGGTGGACCACCGGATGGGTTGAGGGCGCGAAACTCCGTAACTTCGAGATGTGGCCGCGAGGACGCGGACCACGGACCACTCGAAGCCCCACGGAGGCGGCATGTCGGCCCCTACGCACACCCGGCCCCACGGCGCGACCCCGGGCCGCGTCGACATCCGGCTGCCTTGGTGGGCCCTCGCCCTGCCGACGCTCGCCTTCATCACCCTCCTGCTCTTGATACTGAACCCGGCGGACGCGCACGCCGCGGGCGGCGATCCCGCGATCACCGGCCTTTTCGAGCGCATCCAGCGGACGGTGCTGCACCAGTAACCCTGAGCGCTCGTCGCCACCGTGCCGCGCCGGTCGCCCACCGTGCCGCACCCGTCGCCCATCGTCCAGCGGGCCAATAACCCGTGGTGAGGGAGCCGGTCAACTCTCTGCGCCGCGTGGCGTGTTTCATGCGAAGCTGGGACCCATGAGCGTCGCAGAACCCCGCAGGATTGTTCTCTTCCGGCATGCGAAAGCCGACTGGCCACAGGTGTCCGACCACGAGCGGCCGCTCGCCGACCGGGGCCGCATGGACGCCGCCGTCGCCGGACGCAAGTTGGCCGACACCGGCATCCCCTTCGATCTGGCCCTCTGCTCCACCGCGACCCGGACCCGCGAAACCTGGAAGCTCGCCGTGCACGAGCTCCCGCACCGGCCGAAAACGGTGTACGAGGAGCGGCTGTACGAGGCCTCGCCCGGCGAGCTGATCGCCGTGCTCAACGAAACCCCGGACGACGCGCAGAACGTGGTCCTCATCGGCCACAATCCCGGCATCCAAGGTCTCGCCGACATCCTGGCCGGACAGGCCGAGAGCGACCCCCGCGCCCGGATGGCCGCCCACGGCTTCCACACCGCCGCCTTCGCGGTGCTGTCCTTCGACGGCTCCTGGAAATCCCTGGAGCCCGGAGTGGGCACGCTGCTCGACTACTGGGCGCCGACCGAGTAACCCGACCCGAGAAGAGACGGGGGCCCGGCACCACCACGGTGCCGGGCCCCCGTCGTGACGAGCGTTGGCTCGGCGGACGTCAAAAACGCGAGTTCAGCGGTCGCCCGCGTACCTGCGCGAGTTCAGTGGTCGTCCAGGTGCATGTCCGCCGCCTCGACCTCTTCGCGGGTGACCCCCAGCAGATACAGAACGGTGTCCAGGAAAGGGAAGTTCACCGCGGTGTGCGCGGCCTCGCGCACGACCGGCTTGGCGTTGAACGCGACCCCGAGACCGGCCGCGTTGAGCATGTCGAGGTCATTGGCACCGTCGCCGATCGCCACGGTCTGGGCGAGTGGCACCCCTGCCTCGGCGGCGAACCGTCGCAGCAGCCGCGCCTTGCCCGCGCGGTCCACGATCTCCCCTATGACCTTGCCGGTCAGCTTCCCGTCGACGATCTCCAGCGTGTTGGCCTGCGCGAAGTCGAGCCCGAGCCGCTCCTTGAGATCGTCCGTGACCTGGGTGAACCCGCCCGAGACGACACCGACTTGGAAGCCGAGCCGCTTCAGCGTGCGGATCAGCGTGCGCGCGCCCGGCGTCAGCCGCACCTCCTCGCGCACCTTGTTCACCACCGAGGCGTCCAGCCCCTTGAGCAGCGCCACACGCGCGTGCAGCGACTGCTCGAAGTCCAGCTCCCCGCGCATCGCGGCCGCCGTCACCTCGGCGACCTCCTCCTCGCATCCGGCGTGCGCGGCGAAGAGCTCGATCACCTCGTCCTGGATGAGCGTCGAGTCCACGTCCATGACGAGCAGGCGCTGGGCCCGCCGGTGCAGCCCCGCCGCGACGACCGCGACATCGACGCCGAGCGCCGCCGCCTCCGTCACCAGCGCGGTCCGCAGCGTCTCCGTCTCCGTACCGGACACGGCGAATTCGACCGCCGTCACCGGGTACTTGGCGAGCCGGAAGATACGGTCGATGTTGCCGCCGGTCTTCGTGATCCGCGCGGCGATCGCGGCCGTCGACTCCGCGGTGAGCGGATGCCCGAGCACGGTGACCAGCGAACGCCCGAGGCCACGTGGCCGGTTGTCACCGAGGCCGGAGATGATCTCCGCCTGCATCTTCATCGACTCCGCCCAGCTGTGGACGGTGGCCCGCAGATCACCCTCGAGCCCGCCGGGCGGCTCGGTGACGAGCGCGCACAGCACCATCCGGCCACGGGTGACGACCTGCTCGATGTCGACCACGTCGACGGAGTAGGCGGCAAGGGTGTCGAAGAGTCCGGCCGTGATACCCGGCCGGTCCTTGCCGAAGATCTTGACGAGGAGAGTGGGGACCTCGGAGGTCTGCGAAGCGCTCATGGTGCTCCCACCGTATCCGGCACCCCTTGCCTACCGCTCTTGAGGTCCGCCCTGCGGACGGGAACACTGCGTGTCGGCGTGGTGTCGAGTGTGTTGCTCAGGGGCGACGAAGCGTGTTGCCCGGGGTGGCGACGATCAGTCCCGCCGTCGGGGGCTCGGCGGCGCGGGAGGTCCCTCGCCGGGCTCGCCGGGCGGCGGCTGTGGCGGCGGGGGCACGTTCCGCCCCCGTGGCCGCCGCTTCTGCGGCCCAGGTGGCGGCGCCAGCGGCCGGACGACCGTCGGCGCTCCGTACACGCCGGGCGGCCGCGTCTGCTCGGACGGCAGGCCGTCCGCGGGGCGGGGCTTTTGCGGCTCCTCGGGCTTGCGCAGCCCGTCGGGCAGCCGTAGATACGGATTGGTGTCGGGGTTCGCCGGCCGGTACGGCGCGCCCGGGGCATACGGCCCCGGCTGCCGGGGGAGGTCCGGATGGGGCTGGACAACCGGAGTGCCGGCGTCACCCAGTGCCAGCGGCGCCGCCCGTCGTCCCGCGGCCCCGCTCGCGTAGGCCAGCAACGCCCCCACCGCCCCCGCACCCGCTCCCCACGCGGCGCCGAGCAGCAGCGCCATGCCCAGGTGCCCGTGCAGTTCGACGCCCGCGCCGAACGCGTCGATGCCGAACACCGACAGCGAGGCGTCCACGGACACATCCGTCAGCCATGCCAGCAGCGGCAGTGCCAGGGCCGTCACGACCCCGAGCCGAAGAGCGCAGCGCCCCGCGAAACCGAGGGCACCCTGCTCTCGTACGTTCGTAGCACCCGGCTTCCCCCCGAGGGCGGCATCCCGCTCCCGTACAAAAGGCGTACGCGAGGCGGCCAGGACGCCCGCGAACAGCATCATGACCGCGGTCGCGACCCCCAACAGCCACACCCGTCCGTCCAGTTCGGCGAGGCGGCCCAGTGTGACGGGCTGGTCGGAGCTGACGCTCAGCAGATCGTCGAGGGGGTCGGGCAGCAGTTTGGCGAGTTCGCCGGTGGCCTGGCCGTCCCAGGGGACGAAGAGGCCGATCGGGATGCCGAGCCACACCCCGTTGGGCGCGCCGAGCAGCGCCGCGCCCGCGATCCGCTGGGGATGGTCGTCACCGATCGCCGCGTACGCCGCCGCCGCGAGCCCCGCCGCGACCGCCACCAGCAACACCGTGACCAGCGCGGAGGCGGCAGGCCGTACCACCCGGTGCACGACCTCCCAGCCGCGCGGCAGGGGAGTGCGCCGCGAGGCGAGCAGCGAGATCACCAGGACGCCGGCCACCCAGGCCGCGCCGCCGAGCAGCGTGGGCACCGTGTCAACGGTGAATCCCACGGCCGCCTGCGCGTTCACGAGATCGCTGATCTTGTCGGGCAGCAGTCCGCCGAGGTCCCCGAGCCCGCCGGGGAGCTGGTCCGTGATGTCACCGAGCCCGCCGCCGCCCGTGACCTCGTCGAGTCCGAGCTCGCTCCCGTCGATGGTGATGATGTCGTGGCCCGCCCAGGCGAGCCCGCCCAGCATCGCCACGAACAGGACGACCACCGCGCCCGCACGCGCGAGGAGTTCGGACGGCGGGATCACAACTCCCGCCGCACGCAGGGAGCGTAGGAAGAACAGGGAAAGCAGGAGCGCGCCCACCAGCCCCACACCCAGTGGCGTGATCTGTATGGCCGTATGCGCCTCCGCCCCTTTCAGGCCGAAGGCCGACACATCGCCGGACGGCTTGACCGAACCACCTGCCCCAAGCGCCACAACCGCCGCGGTCATCGGCCCCAGTGAGCCCGCCGCGTCCGCGCCGAGCAGATGCAGGCCGAGCGCCGCCGTGCCCGCCATCCCGATCAACGCCCAGCTCACAGAGGCGATCGCGGACAACAGCACATCCCCCCACGGCACGCCCCTGCCATGTCCCGCGGTGCCGATACTCATCGTCAGACCCCCCGATCCGCGCCGCGGCGTCGCCACCGCGGATGTCCCCCTCGCATCGGATTACCACTCTCCGGTCCGGTTTCAACCGCGTCAACGGAAACGGACAACCCGCCCGTACACGGTCTGCACGGCGCCCGGCTTTCGGTCAGAGGGCTGCTCCTGAAATAGTTCCCCCCGATGTTCGACATCCCTAGACTCCTTGCGATGGGGACAACTCGGGGGACAACTCAGTGGGGCATGGAGTGCCGGAACTCGTACTGGAATTGAACGGACGAACCTGGACGCTCGATGCGTCCAGGTCATACACCCTCGGACGCGATCCGCAGGGGGACATCGTGCTCGACGACGCCAGGGTGTCCTGGCGCCACGCCACGATCAGTTGGAGCGGCCGCAGTTGGGCCATCGAGGATCACGGCAGCACCAACGGCACATTTGTGCAGGGGCAGCGGATCCACCAGACGGAGATCGGCCCCGGCTCCGCCGTGCACCTCGGCAACGCGACCGACGGCCCACGCCTGAACCTGTCCGGTGCCGCCGTCGCCACACCGCAGGCGCAGCCCCAGCAACAGCCGTACGCCGCGCAGGGCGCGAGCCCTGGCTGGGCCCAGCAGGCGCCGCAGCAGAGCCACCAGCAGCCGCAGCAGGCCGCGCACATCCCGCCGCAACAGGGACCCGGTGGTGGCGCGGGGGCACCACCGGTCTACGGCGACCGCAGCCCTACGACCTTCCACCAGCTGGCCCTCGGCCGGGTGATGCACATCGGCCGTGCGCTGGAGAACGAGCTGGTCGTCTCCGACCTCCAAGTCTCCCGCCGTCACGCCGAGTTCCACGCGACGCCCGACGGCCGCTACGAGATCCACGACCTCGGCTCGCACAACGGCACGTACGTCAACGGTATGCCGATCGCCAAGGGTGGCTCGGCGCTGCTCGGCCCGAACGACATCGTCGGCGTCGGCCACTCGACGTTCCGCCTGGTCGGCGACCGCCTCGAGGAGTTCGTCGACACCGGTGAGATCTCCTTCTCGGCCCGCCATCTGACTGTCACGGTCGACGGCGGCAAGCAGATCCTGAGGGACGTCTCCTTCGGTGTGCCCGAGAAGTCGCTCATCGCGGTCATCGGCCCCTCCGGATCCGGCAAGTCGACACTCCTGAAGGCGCTCACGGGCTACCGCCCCGCCAACCAGGGCGACGTCCTCTACGACAACCGGAACCTGTACAAGCAGTTCGCCGAGCTGCGCCAGCGCATAGGTCTGGTCCCGCAGGACGACATCCTGCACAAGGAACTGACCGTCAAGAAGGCCCTCAAGTACGCGGCCAAGCTGCGCTTCCCCGCGGACACCACGACGCAGGAGCGCGACGCCCGCATCGACGAGGTGCTGCGCGAGCTGAAGCTGGACATCCACAAGGAGAAGAAGGTCACCTCCCTCTCCGGTGGCCAGCGCAAGCGCGTCTCGGTGGCCCTGGAGCTGCTCACCAAGCCGTCGCTGATCTTTTTGGACGAGCCGACCTCCGGCCTCGATCCGGGCATGGACCGCGACGTCATGCAGCTGCTGCGCGGCCTCGCCGACGACGGCCGTACGGTCCTCGTCGTCACGCACTCGGTCGCCGAGCTGGCCATCTGCGACAAACTCCTGGTGATGGCGCCCGGCGGTTCCGTCGCCTACTTCGGTCCGCCGGAGGAGGCGCTGAACTTCTTCGGCTACGACACCTGGGCCGATGTCTTCTCCGCCTTCGAGAACTACCGCGACTACGACTGGGCGGGCCGCTGGAAGGGCTCGCAGCACTACCAGATGTACGCCGCGGACATCGACGCGGTCGCCCCGCAGTCGGTGAACGTGTCACCGCAGCAGGCGATGAAGCCGCCGAAGCCGCAGAGCTGGGGCTCGCAGCTGGCCACTCTGATCCGCCGCTACACGTCGGTGATCGTGTCCGACCGGGGTTTCCTCCTCCTGATGGTGATCCTGCCCGCCGTCCTCGGCGTCGTGAGCGTGCTGATCCCGGCCAAGTCGGGCCTCGCCTTCGGCCCGCAGAACGGCAATCCGCCGTTCTCGAACCGGGACGGCAGCACGATCCTGCTGATACTGGCCGTGGGCGCCTGCTTCTCCGGCGCGGCCAACTCGGTGCGTGAACTGATCAAGGAACGGGTGATCTACGAACGGGAGCGGGCGACCGGCCTGTCCCGCTCGGCGTACCTGATGTCCAAGGTCGTCGTGCTCGGCGTGATCACCATCCTGCAGGGCGGCATCATCGGCGCCATCGGCCTGTTCTCGCTCGGAGCCGAGAAGCTGCCGGAAGAGGGCCTGCTGCTGAAGGGCGCGCCCGCCCTGGAGCTCACCCTGCCGATCATGGCCCTCGGCTTCACCTCGATGATGTTCGGCCTGATCATCTCCGCGCTGGTGAAGACGGCCGAGAAGACCATGCCGCTGCTGGTGATGTTCGCGATCGTCCAGGTCGTCTTCACCGGCTGCCTCTTCCAGCTGTTCGACAAGGTCGGCGTCGAGCAGCTGGCCTGGCTGATGCCCTCGCGCTGGGCGGTCGCCGCGGCGGGCACGACCGCGCAGCTCAACGTCCTGCTGCCGTATCAGCCCGGCAAACCCGGGGACCCGCTGTGGGACCACCAGCTGAGCCAGTGGTTCATCGACATGGGCGTACTGATCGGCATCGGCGTGGTCTGCGGCTTCGTGGTCGCGCGGCTGCTGCGCCGCCACGAGCCCGAGGTCATGCGCAAGTAATCACGGAGGCATGGCCGAAGGGCGGCACCCGCCGGGGTGCCGCCCTTCGGCGTACGTGTCAGAGCTCCGCGCTCGGCGCCTCAGTACGCGCTGTTGACGTTGTCGATCGAGCCGTACCGGTCGGCCGCGTAGTTGGCGGAGGCCGTGATGTTGGCGATCGGGTTGTACTGGCTCCAGGCCGTGCCCGGGACGTGGTAGGCGTCGAAGGTCGGCTTGATGATCTGCAGCAGACCGATCGACGGGGTGCCCTTCTGGGCGTTGATGTCCCAGCCGTTGATGGCGTTCGGGTTGCCCGACGACTCCCGCATGATGTTGCGGTACAGGCCGTTGTAGGTGCCCGGGATGCCGTGCTTCGCCATGATGCTGAGCGACTGGCGGATCCAGCCGTCGAGGTTGTTGGCGTACGTCTTCATGGCGACGTTCTGGACCGAGACGCGCTGCGTGGAGCGGCTCGCGGCCTGCACCGTCGTGCGCGCGTCCGCCGCCTTCTGCTCGGTGGCTGCTTCGGTGGCAGCCTGCACCTTGGCAGCCTCGGCGGCCTTCTTCGCGGTTTCCGCGGCGTCCTTCTTCTGCGCCGCGACGGCCTCGGTCTTCACGCTGGCGGCGGCCAGCTGGTCGGTGATGCGGGCCTTCACGTCCTTGATCGGCTGCTGGCCGATGGCGACCGAAGCCGAGGAGGCGGCGTCGGCCGTGGTGGTGGTCCCCGGGTTGCCCGGAGCCAAGGAGAGGGCGAGGGCGGCGGCACCGAGGGTGGCGACACCGGCGATCGACAGCTTGTGGACCTTGGTCAGCTTCGGACTATGTCCAGGAGTGCGGGTGTTCTTGGGCATGGCTGAGGACCTCTTCGAATAGCGCGGAGGTCGCTCTCGGTCCGGCGGGGACAGAGTGTTTCCGGAACAAGCGCCGGGGGCGGAACCCGCGGTGCTGAGCGACGGAGGCAATTCTTAGCGGTCGCAAAATTCCCTGGCAATGACGTTACATACGAAGCCGGGTAGTGGACCCATGAAGGGCAAATCGGGGCAGACTGTCACGTCTGCCCCGCTCACTAGGTACCCTTTATCTCCTATGCACCTTCGTACGTGATGTGCGTCCTATGTGCGGGCTCACACCGTCCTGACGTCGGATTCACCGGCAGTTGCTGGCGCAATGCTCAGCGTGAGGGTGCTCCTCCGGGAGGATGAGGTGCACGTCCCCGAACTCGTGCCACAGGTAGAGCCCCCTCAGCGCCTCGCCGTAACTGCGCTCGATCGCCGCCCGTCCCGAGAGCGCCTCCAGCATCAGCAGATGCGAGGCTTCCGGCTCGTGCAGCCCGGTCAGCAGCCCGTCGACCACGCGTACGCCCCGCTCCGGGGTCACCACGAGGTCCGTCCAGCCCTTGCGGCCCCGGACCACCCCGTCGGAGCCCACGGCTGACTCGACGGCGCGTACGGCCGTCGTACCGACCGCGATGATCCGGCCGTCCCCCGCCCGCGCCGCGTTGATCAGCCGGGCCGAAGCCTCCGGCACCTCGTACCGCTCCGGATACGGGGGCTCGTGGGCCTCGGCCGACGCGACACCGGTGTGCAGCGTGATCGGCGCGAACTGCACGCCCCGGCTGACCAGCTCCGCCACCAGATGCGCGGTGAAGGGCCGCGCCGCACTGGGCATCTCCGCGCTGCCGTCGGCGGACGGCAGCGCGAACACCGTCTGATAGACGGACAGCGGCTGATCCCTCTCTGTATAGGAGTAACGAATGGGGCGGCCGTGCCTTCGCAGCAGCCCCGGCACGTCCGGATCCGACACCCGCCCCCACCACAGCCGCGGGCTCCGTGGCGTCAGCGGATCCTCCAGGAGGAGTCGTACGCCCCCGGCAAGGCGCACCTCTGTGCCCGCGGGCCCGCCCGCACGCGCGCGCGTGGTGCCCCTTCCGTCGGGATCCCGCAGCTCGACGGCCCACCGCCCGTCATCGCCCCGCGTGGAGAAATGCACCACCACGCGCGCGTGCCCGATCCGCCCGTCGACGGCCGCGGCCAGCGTGGCGGAAGTGTTGACGACAAGCAGATCCCCGGCCCGCAGCTGCCGCGGCAACTCCACGAACGCGTGATGCGACACCTCGATGCCGCGCGAGACGAGCAGCCGTACGGAGTCCCGGTCCCGCCCGCTCCCGCGCTGCTCGGCCGGCACCCGCGCGGACAGCTCCTCGGGAACCCGCACGGCGGCCGTCATCGCACCTCCAGCAGGACCGGAGCACCGTAGCCACCGCTTGCTTCGCTCACCGGGCCACCTCCGGCAGAAGGCCGGGCGCCGCATAGCGGCCACTCGCCGGACGCTCGTCCAGCAGGCGCAGGAAGGCCGGAACCACACTGGCCGGCGTAGGTCGCGGATCGTCGTCGTCCGGTACGGCCGCCGCGTACAGGTCCGTGCCCATGTCCCCGGGGTCGACGGCCCAGACCCGCAGCCCGGGCTCCTCCTCGCCGAGCACCGCGGACAGATGGTCGAGGGCGGCCTTCGACGCCCCGTAACCGCCCCAGGTCTCGTACGCCTCGGCGGCCGCGTCCGAGCTGATCGACACGACCGTGCCCGCCGCCGAGGCCCGCAGCAGTGGCAGTGCCTCCTGCACCAGGCCCAGCGCCGCGACCACATTGACCTCCATGGCCCGCCGCAGCCCGTCCAGGGGAAGGCCGTCGAGCCGGACCAGCGGCTCGGCGCCCAGCGCGCTCGCGTTGTTCACCAGCAGATCGACGCCGCCGAGCCCGCGGGCCGACGCCACCAGCTCGGCGCGGTGCCCGGCGTCCGTGACGTCCCCGGGCAGCGCCGCCACCCGTGTCCCGTACGCCGACAGCGCCACCGCCGTCTCCTCCAGCACCCCCGCGGTTCTGGCGTCGAGCACCAGATCCCAGCCGCGTTCCGCGAGGGCCGCACCGAGCGCCCGCCCCAGCCCCTTCGAAGCCCCCGTGATGATCGCTACCGGCATGACGTCCGTCCCCTCGTCCCTGCACCGCCGATCTCGGCGGATGCCCTCAACCTAGGAATCGGGCCGCCCTCGCCGCCTCGTCCGCGGGCCCCAATGACCTGGGGTCCTTCGGCCTAGGCCCACCGGCCTAGGCGGCGGCCACCACAGGTCGGATACGCACTGTCACACCCCGCCGGTACTTTGGGGACATGAGCCAAGGCCCCCGGTCCGGTCTGTACGCGGTGAGCTCCGCGCTGCTGGCCATGAGCAGGCACCTCGAGGTGCGCGACGTCCTCAAGACGATCGTCGCCTCGGCGCGCGAGCTGCTCGACGCGCAGTACGCGGCGCTCGGCGTCCCCGACGACCACGGAGGCTTCGCCCAGTTCGTGGTCGACGGCGTCAGCGACGCCCAGTGGAAGGCCATCGGCCCGCTCCCGCGCCAGCACGGCATCCTTGCCGCGATGCTGCACGACGCCCGCCCCGAGCGACTCGCCGACGTGCGCAAGGACCCTCGTTTCGAGGGCTGGCCCGCCGCCCACCCCGACATGTCCGACTTCCTGGGCCTGCCGATCCGCGACGGTGACGAGGTCATCGGAGCACTCTTCCTGGCCAATAAGAACTGTCCGAAGCCGGAGGGCAGTTGTGGCTTCACCGAGGACGACCAGGAGCTCCTGACGATCCTCGCCCAGCACGCGGCGATCGCCCTGACGAACGCCCGGCTCTACGAACGCAGCCGCGAACTCACCATCGCTGAGGAGCGCTCCCGGCTCGCCCATGAACTCCACGACGCCGTCAGCCAGAAGCTGTTCTCCCTGCGCCTGACCGCGCAGGCCGCCGCCGCCCTCGTCGACCGCGACCCCGCCCGCGCCAAGGGCGAACTGCAACAGGTGGCCGCGCTGGCCGCGGAGGCCACCGACGAACTGCGCGCCGCCGTCATCGAGTTGCGCCCCGCCGCCCTCGACGAGGACGGCCTGGTGGCCACCCTGCGTACTCAGATCCAGGTCCTCGACCGCGCCCACTCCGCACGCGTGACCTTCACCAGCCGCGGGGTGCGGGCGCTGCCGGCCGCCCAGGAGGAGGCCATGCTGCGCGTCGCCCAGGAGGCCCTGCACAACGCGCTGCGGCACTCCGCAGCCGGCCGGGTCGACGTCACCCTGGAGAAGCGCGGTCCTGGTGCCCTCCTGCGTGTCACCGACGACGGCAGCGGCTTCGATCCTGCCGCGACACGCACCGCGGGACGCCACCTCGGCCTGGTGTCCATGCGTGACCGGGCGAGCGGCGTCGGCGGCACTCTGGCCGTGGAATCGGCGCCCGCCAAGGGCACCACGATCGAGATGGAGGTCCCTGGTGGCTGACGCAATCAAGGTGCTGTTGGTCGACGATCACCAAGTGGTCCGCCGGGGCCTGCGCACCTTCCTCGAAGTGCAGGACGACATCGAGGTCGTGGGAGAGGCGTCCGACGGCGCCGAGGGGGTCGCCCGCGCCGAGGAGTTGAAGCCCGACGTCGTCCTCATGGACGTCAAGATGCCGGGCATGGACGGTATCGACGCGCTGCGCAAACTCCGCGAACTCGCCAACCCCGCGCGCGTGCTGATCGTCACCAGCTTCACCGAGCAGCGCACGGTCGTCCCGGCCCTGCGCGCGGGCGCCGCCGGGTATGTGTACAAGGACGTCGACCCCGACGCCCTGGCCGGAGCCATCCGATCCGTGCACGCCGGGCACATCCTGCTGCAGCCCGAGGTCGCGGGTGTTCTGCTGTCCCAGGAGGAGGCCAACTCGGGTCAGGGGAGAGGGAGTTCGCTCACCGAGCGGGAGCGCGAGGTGCTCGGCCTGATCGCGGACGGCCGCTCCAACCGCGAAATCGCACGCGCGCTCGTCCTCTCGGAGAAGACCGTCAAGACGCATGTCTCGAACATCCTGATGAAGCTCGACCTCGCCGACCGGACACAGGCCGCGCTCTGGGCCGTACGGCATGGGGCCGCGGGCTGATCGCCCCCGCAGACGGGCGGTAATCCGGATGGTTCCGCTCCGGGCTGAGATTCATACCGTCGTGTGTATGTCACCCGGTTGGCGCATCCTCCGCGGACTCCGGCCGTTCTCCAGTGCGTGCTGCGGCGACCTTGCCGCAGCGATCGTCAGGAGGGGACTTAGAAGTGAAGAACCTGAAGAAGGCCACGGCTGTCGCGATGGTGGCCGGTGGCCTGGTTGCCGCCGGTGCCGGCATGGCCTCCGCGACGGACGGCTCATGGGCGGACGGCAAGGCCGTGGGCTCCCCGGGCGTCGTCTCGGGCAACGTCGTCCAGGCCCCGATCCACATCCCCGTGAACGCGGTGGGCAACAGCGTGAACGTGATCGGCGTACTGAACCCGGCCTTCGGCAACCTGGGCCTCAACCACTGAGGTCCGCCCGAATCGTCGTGACCACCGGCCTCCCAGGCACTCCTGGGAGGCCGGTCAGGTTTTCTCGGCTCATCAGCCGGTGCCGCTGTCGCCGACGCGGATGCCGCGGGCACGGCCGTGAAGTCGCCGGGCGTCGGATCGGGCAACTTCGGACAGATCCCCCCCGGGTTCAGTGAACCCCCCGCTCCCGCTCCTCCACGAACGCGTTGTACGCGGCCACCTGAGCCCGCCGCGCCGTCCGCTCCACCGGCCGCAGCGCCAGCGCCCGCGCGGACATCTCCGAGGCACTCACCGCCCCGCCATGCCCGTTCTCGTACGCGACGGAGATCAGCAGCCCCACCCGCTGGGCGAGCTCCAACACCCGTACCGCACGCGGCGGATATCCGGGAGCCAGCACCTCGCGCCCGCGCTCGGCTCGTGCCCGATACGCATCGACCGCCGCCTCCGCGACCGGCCCCGACCCGGCGACGTCGAGCCGCGACAACACCTCCGTCGCTTCGCGGAGCGCCTCCGCCAGCTCCCGCTCGGCCTCACCGAGCGAGGGCACATCGGCGGGCGGAGCCTCCCGCACAGCGAGGCAGTGCCACACCACCTCGACATGGACATCACCCTCGGGCCCGGCCTCGTACACCTCCGGCACGAGCCCGAGCGCGGCGCCGTGACAGACGACCGCTTCCTCGGCCTCGATGGCCCGCGCGTTGAAGTCCGGCGGTCCGCTCAGCCCGAGCGGATGCCCCGGCGCGGGCAGCGCGACCCGCAGTCCGGTCACCCCGAGCGCGCGCAGCCGTCCGAGGGCGAGCGTGAGTCCGACGGGCCCCGACTCGCCCGGCAGCCCTTCGACCCGGTGCACAGCGTCCTCACCGACAATGGTGAGCACGGCGTCATCCGGGGATACAAGTCCGGCCAATAGGGCATTTCCCCATGCGGCCAACCGTCCTGAGCGTGGTTCCGAGAGCATGCCTCCACCCTAAGGACCGACCGATGGATGGGAGCGGCCGACCGGTGGCGTAGGTTTTCCCTGGGGGCTTCGTCCACAGACGTAAGCGACGGCCGAGACTGCAATGGGAGACAACGCGCTCATGAGCGATGTACTGGAGCTGGAGGACGTATCCGTGGTCCGCGAGGGCCGGGCTCTGGTGGACCAGGTCTCCTGGTCGGTCAAGGAGGGGGAGCGCTGGGTCATCCTCGGTCCGAACGGTGCCGGAAAAACGACCCTCCTGAACCTCGCCTCCAGCTACCTCTTCCCCAGCCAGGGCACCGCCACGATCCTCGGCGAGACGCTCGGCAAGGTCGACGTCTTCGAGCTGCGCCCGCGCATCGGCGTGGCCGGTATCGCCATGGCCGAGAAGCTGCCCAAGCGCCAGACCGTCCTGCAGACCGTGCTCACCGCCGCTTACGGTATGACCGCCGGCTGGCACGAGGACTACGAGGACATCGACGAGCAGCGCGCCCGCGCCTTCCTCGACCGCCTCGGCATGAGCGACTACCTGGACCGCAGGTTCGGCACACTCTCCGAGGGTGAGCGCAAGCGCACCCTGATCGCCCGCGCCCTGATGACCGACCCCGAGCTGCTCCTGCTGGACGAGCCCGCCGCCGGCCTCGACCTCGGCGGCCGCGAGGACCTCGTACGCCGCCTCGGCCGCCTCGCCCGCGACCCGATCGCCCCCTCCATGATCATGGTCACGCATCACGTCGAGGAGATCGCCCCCGGCTTCACCCATGTCCTGATGATCCGTCAGGGCAAGGTGCTCGCCGCGGGCCCGCTGGAGCTCGAACTCACCTCACGCAACCTCTCCCTCTGCTTCGGCCTCCCGCTCGTCGTCGAACAGGTCGGCGAGCGCTGGACCGCGCAGGGACTGCCGATGTCCTGACCGGGGAAACCGGGGGACCACGGCGGAAAGCGCCCACAAGAAGCCCGTTCTAAACCCGATCTGCGCCCTGTCCGCCACCGGACCGCCGACCTACCATGACCATGTGAACGACATCAACGCATGGGTGTGGTGGCTGATCGGCGCGGCCGCACTCGGTATCCCGCTCGTGGTGACCGCGATGCCCGAGTTCGGCATGCTCGCCGTCGGCGCCGGCGCCGCCGCCATCGCGGCGGGTCTCGGCGGCGGTGTCGTCCTCCAGGTGCTCGTCTTCGCCGCCGTCTCGGTCGCCCTCATCGCCGTCGTACGGCCCGTCGCGGCCCGGCACCGCGCCCAGCAGCCCCAACTCGCCACCGGCGTGGAGGCGTTGAAGGGAAAGCAGGCGGTCGTCCTGGAGCGGGTGGACAGTTCTGGCGGCGGCCGGATCAAGCTCGGCGGAGAGATCTGGTCCGCGCGCGCCCTCGACTCCGGTCAGGCCTACGAGGTAGGCCAGGAGGTGGACGTCGTGGACATCGACGGAGCCACGGCCATCGTCATGTGACCTCGTACGACGCAAGTGAACCGAACGCCCCACGTGGCAGACGGCGGTCTGTCAGACTCGTCCAGCAAGATCTTCAACAACCATAAGATCTTCAGGAATTACCGAGGCGGAGAAGGGTACGGGGAGCAACGATGGAACCGATCATCATCGTCCTGATCATTCTGGTGGTGTTGGTCTTCATCGCCCTGATCAAGACCATCCAAGTCATCCCACAGGCCAGCGCCGCGATCGTCGAGCGCTTCGGCCGCTACACGCGGACACTGAACGCGGGCCTCAACATCGTGGTCCCGTTCATCGACTCGATCCGCAACCGCATCGACCTGCGTGAACAGGTCGTCCCGTTCCCGCCGCAGCCGGTGATCACCCAGGACAACCTGGTGGTCAACATCGACACGGTCATCTATTACCAGGTGACCGACGCGCGCGCCGCCACGTACGAGGTCGCCAGCTACATCCAGGCCATCGAGCAGCTCACCGTCACCACGCTGCGCAACATCATCGGTGGCATGGACCTGGAGCGGACCCTGACCTCCCGCGAGGAGATCAACGCGGCCCTGCGTGGCGTCCTCGACGAGGCCACCGGCAAGTGGGGCATCCGCGTCAACCGCGTCGAGCTCAAGGCCATCGAGCCGCCCACCTCCATCCAGGACTCGATGGAGAAGCAGATGCGCGCCGACCGTGACAAGCGCGCCGCGATCCTCACCGCCGAAGGTATCCGCCAATCGCAGATCCTCACCGCCGAGGGTGAGAAGCAGTCCGCGATCCTGCGCGCCGAAGGTGAGGCCAAGGCCGCCGCCCTGCGCGCCGAGGGCGAGGCCCAGGCCATCCGTACGGTCTTCGAGTCCATCCACGCCGGTGACGCGGACCAGAAGCTCCTCGCCTACCAGTACCTCCAGATGCTCCCCAAGATCGCCGAGGGCGACGCCAACAAGCTCTGGATCGTGCCCAGCGAGATCGGCGACGCCCTCAAGGGCCTCAGCGGCGCCATGGGCAACTTCGGTCCGATGGGCGGCGGTTCGGGCAACGGCGGCGCAGAGCGCCGCGAGAAGCCCTCCGTCACCGACTGACGACAGCCAGCCCCGCGCCCCACCGAGGGGCGCGGGGAATTCCGAGCTCAGCCACAGATGACCCGCTGCGAACGAACTACCGGCAGTTTTCCGGCTCTCCCAGCGGAGCGCCTACGCGGCCGGCTGCGCCAGCCACTCCGGCAGCGCATCGAAGTCGTCCCGGCCCAGCGCCAGCAGCATCGCGTCCGCGGGCGTCGGCTCGAACGGCTGCCGCAGCAACGGCATTTCCGCCTGCTCCGGGGTACGGTCCGCCTTGCGGTGGTTGTCCTCCGCGCAGGACGCGACCGTGTTCAGCCAGGAGTCCTGACCGCCCTGCGCACGCGGCACCACGTGGTCGACGGTTGTTGCACGCCTTCCGCAGTACGCGCACCTGTGCCGGTCGCGTACCAGCACGCCGCGCCGCGACCATGGTGCTTGTCTTCGGAAAGGCACCCGTACATACCTGCACAGCCGGATCACCCGGGGCACGGGTATGTCGAGCGCGGCACCGCGCATACGGAGTTCGGGGTGGGCCTGCTCGACAACGGCCTTGTCCTGGAGCACCAGAACGACGGCTCGGTTCAACGTCACCGTCGACAGCGGCTCAAAGCTTGCGTTCAGAACCAGCGTGTCCCGCATCCTGCCCACCTCCCGTTTGCACCGGCCCACCCCTGGCGGGCTTGGATCAACTCTGGCCGGGCACGCCGAGATGGACAACGCAATAAAAAAATGCCCGCCCCTGATCACTTCCAAGACCAGAGGCGGGCAAACGTTCAGTGAACGTCAGTCTTGCGCGGGAGCCGCGTACTCACCGATCAGCTGGGCGCGCGCCAACGTGTGGAACCGCAGATTGAAGCCCACGACGGCGGCCGACACATCCGCGTCGGGACCGAGCTTCTCCTGATCCACGGCATACACGGTGAAGACATAGCGATGCGCCGGATCCCCGGCCGGCGGCGCGGCACCACCGAAGTCCTTGGCCCCGTAGTCATTGCGTACGTGGACCGCCCCCTCGGGCAGCCCCTCGAACTTGCCGGTGCCCGCGCCGGTCGGCAGCTCCGTGACCGAGACCGGAATGTCGAACACCACCCAGTGCCAGAACCCACTCCCCGTCGGTGCGTCCGGATCGAAGCAGGTCAGGGCGAAGCTCTTGGTCTCCGGCGGGAAGCCCTCCCAGCTCAGCTGCGGCGAGGTGTTCCCTGCTGCGTAGACCTGAGCGTCCTTCAGCACCGCGCCCGGCTCGACGTCCTCACTGGTGATCGTGAACGCAGGAACGGGCGGATGGAAGTCATGGGGGAGCGGCGGCCGCTTGAGCTCGGTCACGTCAGTACCTCCTGAACGGCGGAATCTCTCGATCCCGAGCCTAGAACCAGCTGCGCTTGCTGCCGACCTCGGACAACCACTGGTTCAGGTACGCGGTCCAGTCCGTGCCCTGGTAGTCGTGCAGCCCCACCTTGAAGGAGCGGAACGAGTCGCTGCCCTCACTGAAGAGGCCCGGCTTCTTGTCCATCTCCAGGATGACGTCCATCTCGCGCTCGTCCGCGACGAAGCTCAGCTCCACCTGGTGCAGACCGCGGTACTGCGACGGCGGGAAGAACTCGATCTCCTGGTAGAACGGCAGCTTCTGCCGGGTGCCCCGGATGTGACCGCGCTCCATGTCCGCGTTCTTGAAGCGGAAGCCCAGCTGGATGAAGGCATCCAGGATCGCCTGCTGCGCCGGCAGCGGGTGCACATTGATCGGGTCCAGGTCACCGGAGTCCACGGCGCGCGCGATGTCCAACTCCGTGGTCACACCGATGTTCATCCCGCGCAGAGGCTGCCCGTCGATCGTGGTGATCGGGGTCTCCCACGGAATGTCGAGTCCGAACGGAACCGCGTGCACGGCACCGGCCTGCAGCTCGAAGGCCCCGCCGAGCCGCAGTTTGGTGAACTCGATGTCCTGCTTGTGCTCCTGGTCGTCATGCCCTTCGACCTCGACCCTGGCCTGGAGCCCGACCGACAGCCCCTGGATGGCCTGATCGACGGACCCGCCCTGGATCCGCACCTCGCCCTGCACGACACCGCCCGGAACGACGTTGACCTCGGTCAGTACCGTCTCGACCGAAGCTCCACCGGCACCCAGGCTCGCAAGCAGCCGCTTGAACCCCATGTCACTTCCTCCCCAGGCAGATGCCTGTGCTCTGTCCCGATCCTTGATCCTTACAAACGCGATTCGATGGCGGCCGGTTCCGCACCCTCACCCTTCCAAGGAAGACGCCCCCTGACCACCCCGTCTGCACAGCCCGTCGTCCAGTACTACTGGGCTACGCTCGTACGCCATGATCGCGGCCCCTGACCGTACGCCCCTCACCCGGAAGTTCTTCGACCGCCCCGTACTGGACGTTGCCCCCGACCTCCTGGGGCGCATCCTTGTCCGCACCACACCGGACGGTCCGATCGCGCTCCGCCTCACGGAGGTCGAGGCGTACGACGGCACGAACGACCCCGGCTCCCACGCCTATCGCGGCCACACAGCCCGCAACGATGTGATGTTCGGTCCGCCCGGGCATGTGTACGTCTACTTCACCTACGGCATGTGGCACTGCATGAATCTGGTGTGCGGTCCGGAGGGGAGTGCAAGCGCGGTGCTGCTGCGGGCCGGCGAGGTCGTCGAGGGCGCCGAACTCGCCCGCAAACGTCGACTCTCGGCCCGAAATGACAAGGAACTGGCCAAAGGGCCTGCCCGCCTGGCCACGGCGTTGGGGGTGGACCGAGCGCTCGACGGCACCGACGCGTGCGCCCCCGGAGGCGCCCCGCTGACGATCCTGACGGGCACCCCTGTCCACTCCGACCAGGTACGCAGCGGTCCCCGCACCGGCGTGGCCGGCGACGGGGGTGTCCACCCGTGGCGCTTCTGGATCGCCAACGACCCCACGGTGAGCCCTTATCGGGCCCATACGCCCCGCCGTCGCTCAACTTGACGCGTCCTTGGGGGGTCCGTAATGTAGCCCGAGCCGCTTGAACCGGTTACGGCGTTCAGCCAGCAGCCGAGAGTGGCCAACCCACTACCTACGACTTCCCCTCGGCGGGGGCGAATTCGGCATGCCTGCATGTCTGAATTCGAACTCGCGAAAACTCGATTATGAGTTGCGGAGGGAATCGGCTAACGTAGTGAATGTCGAAAGGCCGAGAGGCGAAAGCACTCAAAGCTGGAAGGCAAATCCCGCCGACAGGGAATCGGACACGAAAGAGTCTGATAGAGTCGGAAACGCAAGACCGAAGGGAAGCGCCCGGAGGAAAGCCTGAGAGAGTCTCTCGGGTGAGTACAAAGGAAGCGTCCGTTCCT
>NZ_JBEZLR010000121.1:0-28842 GCF_040652275.1 Streptomyces sp. NPDC048275 | reverse complement strand
AACCTCTTCAACCGCATGATCGGCCAGCTCTACCACTGCCTCCAGAAACACGAACTGTTCGACGAACAGACCGCGTTCCCAGTCCAACTTGCCGCCGCGGCTTGACACTTAGCCGCGTGAGGTGTCTCAGTGGGCGGGAGGCCGTCCCGCCTGCTCAAGCCTGACGACGAGGACTTCGTCGTCCAGACGGCCGCCACCCGCCCCACCAAGCTCGGTCAGCCCTTCACCCGCTGGTCGATCCGCAAACTCGCCGCCTACCTGCGCCGTGTGCACGGGCGTATCATCCGCATCAGCCGGGAAGCCTTACGGTGCCTACTGTCGCGCCGCGGCATCACCCTTCCAGCGCACCAAGACCTGGAAGGAGTCCCGAGATCCCGACCGCGACGCCAAGCTCGACCGGATCGAGCAGGTGCTGGGGCGCTTACCCGGCCGCGTGTTCGCCTTTGACGAGTTCGGGCCGCTGGGGATCCGGCCTACCGCGGGCTCTTGCTGGGCGAAACAGGGCAAGCGCGACCGGCTGCTGGCGACCTACCGCCGCACCCACGGCGTCACCTACTTCCACGGCTGCTACTCCGTCGGCGACGACCGTCTGTGGGGCGTCAACCGCCGCCGCAAGGGCACCGCCAACACCCTGGCGGCGCTGAAATCGATCCGCGCCGCCCGACCCGACGGCGCCCCGATCTACATCATCTTGGACAACCTCTCCGCCCACACCGGTGCGGACATCCGCCGCTGGGCGAAGAAGAACAAGGTCGAGCTGTGCTTCACCCCGACCTACGCCTCCTGGGCCAACCCGATCGAGGCCCACTTCGGGCCGCTGCGGCAGTTCACCCTGGCCAACTCCCACCATCGCAGCCATCCCACGCAGACCCGGGCCCTGCACCGCTACCTGCGCTGGCGCAACGCCCACGCCCGCGACCCCGACGTACTCGCCGCGCAACGCCGAGAGCGTGCCCGCATCCGCAGCGAGAAAGGCATCCGCTGGGGCGGACGTGCCAGATGCCCGGCGGCGTGAAGGATCGACAACCGGCACAGCCCACTCCCACAACACGGACCGCGAGGAGCTCTGCATGGACCATCAAGACGTCGACGCCGCCGTGGCAGAGATGCTGCGGGTGCTTGACCCCCATACCGCCGTGGACTGGACGGTGCCAGCGGGGCCGCTCGAATGGACCTGCTGGCAAACAGCAGCCCACATCGGCCACGACCTGCTGGCCTACGCAGGGCAGCTGGCAGCACAGCCCGCCGACGCCTACCTTCCCATCGACCTGAACATTCGCCCCACTGCCTCGCCGGCCGAAGTACTCCAGGCCGTCACCGCCCTCGGCAGACTGCTCAGCAGCGCCCTGGCCACAGCCACCCCGACCCTGAGGGCCTGGCACTGGGGCCCGTGCGACCCCGAAGGTTTCGCGGCGATGGGCGTCGCCGAAACCCTGCTGCACACCTACGACATCACGCAGGGACTGTCCGTGGACTGGCTACCACCAGCACCACTGAGCGCAGCAGTACTCAACCGGCTCTTCCCCGCCGCCCCGCCCGGAGACCCCACCCAGGTACTCCTCTGGTGCACCGGTCGCGGAGAACTCGACGGCCTCCCTCGCCAAACCACATGGAGGTGGGAAGCAGCACGACCGGACTGATCGAGCTGCCCCCGGCGAACGTTCCCGGTCACAGCACCAGGTGGGCCAGCTCTTCCCGCAAGGCGGGGTCAGCAGTAATGAGGAAGGGCTTGGCCTGATTGATGGCCTGGGTGCGGGCTTTGACGGCCGACGCCTTCGTGAGTTTGTACATCCTCGCGATCTGCACCGGCCCGTCGCCCGATTTAGGTGGCGTGGGAGAACCCTCACGGTCTGGGCATTCCACGCACCGGAGGGCGAGGGCGCCGTGCGACACCGACTGCCGGGCGGTCTCGTAGATGCCGTCTCGGGTCTCGGGCCCTGCACGGCGAGGACCACCTGCGCCAGGTCGCCGACGCCTTCGAAGCAGCACACCGATTCCGACACGGCCCAGCTCCTTCGGCGGCTCACGCAGCTGAGTCTCTGCCCACGCTGGCCGCCTCGACCATGCTCGTCGAGGCGCAGCCGTCGTGGTCGGTTTGACCGGCGAACCCCGCCCTCGACAAGAACGACGGCGGTGGTGAGCCCTGCCACCCCAGCCCCGATAAGGACAACACGCTCCGGGCTTCTCAACGGCGTTGACCTGACTGAGCTCACGGCAGCAGAGCCTCGTCGAGGTAGTCCTGGACCGGCTCGAATAGCCCATACGGAACGTACTATGGGATCTCGCTGTGCGCAGCCCAGGCCAGGCCGGCCACTTCTTCATCACTCGCGATGACCGCCTCGCCGCTGACGGCTCGGCATGCGATGTAGTAGATCTTCCGGCCCGTCACAGGGTGAACCCGTTGTCCCAGCACACTAGTCGGGGTCACCAGGAGCCCTGTCTCCTCCTGGGTTTCACGCACTGCAGCCTCTTCGGGAGCTTCGCCAGGCTCGATCTTCCCTGCCGGGAACTGCCACGAAAGTGCTCCTTCCGCGACTCGTCGCCGCACGAGCAAGACTCGCTCGTCCTCAACGACGATGGCAGCGGCAACTGCTGTCTGGGCCTCGATCGTCACGGAGATTCCCCTACCGGCGTGCCTGAATCAGCGCGTGAGTTCCACTAGGACCTGTCCCCGCCGATCTGTCCAGAACTGCCGGAGGCAGTGGCGCACGTGGCGACCAGGTCACTGCGGTAAGGCGGACGCCGGGCGACCCCGCCGTCTTGCCCGGTGCACGTCAATGATGCGAGACTCCGGAATCGATGCCGCCCGCGAGCCTGTCGGCGAACCGGACGCGGCCCCGCGCTCAGCCGGCTGGTCTCGACAGCAAGGGAGTGGCGTGTTACATGCACCAAGGTTCAGGCACGTTCCCGTGGGCGCGATGGCGGCCGTCCTCGCCCTCGTTCTCTCCGCATGCGGCGGTAACGGCGAGCGGGGAGGAAGCGGCCCCGCCGCCCCTGCGTCACTCGACCCCAAGGCGGACCTGAGCAAGCAGCGGCTCACGGTCTCGAACTGGGACGGCTACATGCCGAAGGATCTTCCCGCCCGGTTCAAGTCCTCCGTCGGTACGCCCGTGACCGTCGCGAAGCACACGACCAACGAGGAGATCGTCGCCAAACTGACCGCCTCCTCCGACAGCGGCATCGACGTGGCGTTCGTATCAGGCCAGTACGCGCAGGCGCTCGCGGCACAGGGGCTGCTCGAACCGATCCATCACGATCTGGTCCCGCATCTCAAGAACCTGGATGCGCTGGCTTCCCGTCTCGCTCACGACAAGGGCAACGTCTACTCCGTCCCGTACACCTGGGGCACCACCGGGCTCTGCTACCGCAAGGACCTCGCCGGCTACACCCCCGACAGCTGGAACGACCTGCTGAAGCCGCGCGCCGCGCTCAAGAAGAAGATCACCATGCTGAAGACCGAGCGCTGGCTCTTCCTCCCCGCGCAGAAGGCGCTCGGCTATTCGGTGAACACCACCGACCAGCAACAGCTCGCCCGCGTCAAGGAGTTGCTGCTCACCGCGAAGAAGGGACTCCTCGCGTACGACGACACCACGTTCGGTGACCGGCTCAAGTCCGGGGAGACGGTTCTGGCGGAGGCCTGGGACGGCTGGTGCCCGACCGATGACAAGAGGATCGGGTTCGTCGTCCCCAAGGAGGGCAGCGACCTCTGGACCGACACGATGGTCATCCTCAAGTCGTCGAAGAACAAGGAGGCGGCCCACGCCTTCATCAACTACATCCTCGACGCCAAGGTGCACTCCTGGGTCGCCTCGAACATCTTCTACAAGGTCCCCAACGACGCGGCGATGGCCGAGGTGGACCCGGCCCTGTTCAAGAAGTACCCGGCCCTCGCCATCACGCCTGAGCAACTGGTGCAGGGCGAGTCCGTCGTCGACCTCGGGGACGCCTCCACGGCCTACACCCGGATCGTCACGGAAGTCACCGCGGGCTGATGGTCCGCCGGGTGAAGGCGGGCTCGGGACCGCGTGTGCGAGCCCGCTTCGTTCTGATCGGCCCCGGCCTCTCGTACCTGGTCGTCCTGCTCCTGCTGCCGCTGGCCCTGCTGGTCGGCTACACGGTCTTCCGGCGGGGCCGCTTCGGCGGCATCGCGTACGAGGACGGCGTGACCGGCGAGAACTTCGCGAGGATCGCCGACTCCTTGTACGCCGGCGTCCTCGCGGACTCGCTGAGGATCGCGGCCATCACCACGGTGCTCGCGCTCGTCCTCGGCTACCCGACGGCGTACGCGATCGCCCGGCTGCCCCGGAGATGGCGAACGGTCGCCCTGGTCCTGGTCGTCCTGCCGTTCTGGACCAACTTCCTGATCCGTACCTATGCCTGGATCGTGCTGCTGTCCAGCCAGGGCGTGGTCAACACGGCCCTCACCGGCATCGGGGTGATCGACCGGCCGCTGGAGCTTCTCTACACGGAGCCAGCCGTCGTCGTCGGACTGCTCTACGCCTATCTTCCGCTGATGGTGCTGCCGCTGTACTCGGCGATCGAGCGGGTCGACCGGCGACTGCTCGAAGCCTCTGCCGACCTCGGTGCGCCCCCGGCCCGTACGTTCCTGAGCGTGACGCTTCCGCTCACCCTGCCCGGCGTGCTGACCGGCTGCATCTTCGTCTTCGTACCCAGCCTCGGCAACTTCGTAGTCCCCGAACTGCTGGGCGGCGGGCGCACGGTCATGGTCGGCAACCTGATCAGGGACCAGTTCCTGACGGCGCGGGACTGGCCGTTCGGCTCGGTACTGGCCCTCGCCCTCATCGCGTTCCTGGTCCTGTTGCTCATGGCGCAGGCGTGGGCCGGGCACCGACTGGGCGGTCGCTGATGCGCCGGCTGAGGCTCTTCCCGCTGTGGCTGACGTACGTGTTCCTCTACACGCCCGTCGTGGTGCTCGTGGTGATGTCCTTCACCCGGTCGGACAGCCCCTACGAGTGGTCCGGGTTCAGCACCGACTGGTACAGCACATTGGCGCGCGACGACGAGGTCCTGCGGGGTCTGGCCAACACGATGATCGTGGCCGCGGGCGCCACGGGCCTGTCCACCGTCCTGGGCACGCTGCTGGCCGTGGGGCTGGCCCGCCACGGAAGCCGGTCGCGGCTGCTGCACACTCTGTCGGTGCTGCCCGCCGTCCTGCCGGACATCGTGCTCGCGATCGGCCTGCTGGCCTTCTACTCGCTCATAGCGGCGACCCTCGGCCTGCACTCGGTGTTGCTCGCCCACACCGTCTTCGGCCTCGCCTTCGTCACGGCCGTCGTACGCACCCGGATCGCCCACGTCGACCCCGCACTGGAGGAGGCCTCCCGGGACCTCGGCGCGGGACCGGTCAGCACGTTCCTCCGGGTCACCCTGCCGACCCTCGCCCCGGGGATCGTGGCGGGCGCGCTGCTGGCGTTCACGCTCTCGCTCGACGAGTTCGTCATCGCCTTCTTCACCGCGGGACCGAAGGATCCCACCCTGCCGATCGTCATCTACTCGATGATCAGGTTCGGTGTGACCCCGGAGATCAACGCACTCGCCACTGTGCTGCTGACGGTCAGCTTCACCGTGGTGATCGCCGCCCAGCGGTTGAGCCGGCTCACGGAGGCGCTGTGAGCCCGAACCCGCCGTCCTCCCCGGCCCCGCCGCCCCTGGTCCGTATCGAGGGCGTGACCCGCAGGTTCGGCGACACCATGGCTCTGGACGGGGTCGACCTGGACGTCGGGGCGGGTGAGTTCTTCGCCCTGCTCGGTCCGAGCGGTTGCGGGAAGACGACGCTGCTGCGCGTCCTCGCGGGGTTCGAGACGCCGGACAGCGGCACCGTCAGCCTGGACGGCCGGGACCTGCTGGGGGTACCCGCGCACCGGCGGCCGGTCAACCTGATGTTCCAGTCGTACGCCCTGTTTCCGCACATGAGCGTGGAGAAGAACATCGCGTACGGACTGGCGCGGGAACGGTTTCCCCGGGCGGAGATCCGTGAACGGGTCGCGGCGGTGCTCGCCACCGTCGGGCTGACCGCACAGGCGCGCAGACGGCCGCACCAGCTGTCCGGCGGTCAGCGGCAGCGTGTCGCGTTGGCCCGCGCGATCGTCAAACGGCCCCGCCTGCTGCTCCTCGACGAGCCGCTGTCGGCGCTGGACAGACACGCCCGCGCGGAGATGCAGCTGGAGTTGAAGCGCCTGCAGCACGAGGCCGGCATCACCTTCCTCGTCGTCACGCACGACCAGGAGGAGGCGATGTCGCTGGCCGACCGTATCGCCGTCCTGGACCGTGGGCGGGTCCTGCAGGTCGACACCCCCGTCGAGCTCTACCGGCGCCCGCAGGGCAGGTTCGTCGCAGGCTTCGTCGGCTCCAACAACATCTTCTCCGGACAGCTGCGGCCCTCCGGCGGACTGGATGTGCCCGGCGTCGGTGTCCTGCCGGCTCCCGCCGGCGCCGGGACCGGAGCGGGGCTCGTCGCCGTACGCCCGGAGAGCATCCGGGTCGCCGCCGCGAACACGGAGGACGGCGAGGGCCTGCTGAGCGGAACCGTCCTGGACGTCAGCTTCCACGGCGGCTCCTCACGGATCGCGGTCACAGTCCCCGGCCTGCAACCGCCGGTCCTGGTCGTCGCGTCGGGTCCGGCTGCGGTGACCGCCGGCACGCCGGTCGCGCTGTCCTGGGACCCGGGCAGCGCGGTCCTGGTCGAGACAGAAGAGACAACGACCTGGAAAACGAGAGGACAAGCCCCATGAGTCCCATGAGACCCATGAGACCACTGACGATCCTCTTCGCGCCGGAAAGCGCATACGGTCCGACCAACAACTGCGTCGGCATCGGCGACGTACTACGCCGCCGAGGTCACCGTGTGGTGTTCGCGGCCGAGGCGTCCTGGAAGGGCAGGCTCACCACGCTCGGCTTCGAGGAGGATCTGGTCGACCTGGCCCCGCCGCCCGAAAAGCCCCAGGAGGCGGGCCAGTTCTGGAAGGACTTCATAAGGGACACCGCCCCCGAGTTCAGGAAGCCGACGATCGAGCAGCTGGGCACTTTGGTCAGGCCGGTCTGGGAGGAGCTGGTATCCGGCGCCCGGTACTGCGAACCTCAGCTCAAGGAGATCATCGACCGGGTCCGGCCGGACGTGATCGTCGAGGACAACGTCGTCTGCCTCCCCGCGCTGACCACGGCGGGCGTCCCCCTCGTGCGGATCGTCTCCTGCAACCCGCTGGAGGTGAAGGGCGAGCACGTTCCCCCACCTTTCTCCGGGTACGCGGCCGACGACAGCGCACGTTGGGCCGAGTTCCGTGCCGAGTACGACCGTACACATCGCGACGTATGGGCCGCGTTCAACGCATGGGTGGTGGAACAGGGTGCACGGCCGCTCCCGGATCTGGAGTTCATCCACGAGGGTGATCTGAACCTGTACGTCTACCCGGAGATCGCCGACTACACCGAAGCCCGCCCTCTGGGTCCCACCTGGCACCGGCTGGACTCCTCGGTGCGGGAGACCGACGAGGAGTTCACCCTGCCCGCACAGCTGGCCGACCCCCCGGGCGGCATGGACGACGGCGCACTGATCTACTTCAGCCTCGGCTCGCTCGGTTCCGCCGACGTCGACCTCATGCGCAGGGTCATCGCCTCGCTGGCGCGCACCCCGCACCGCTACATCGTCTCCAAGGGGCCCCTGCACGACGAGATCGAGCTCCCGCCCACCATGTGGGGTGCGGAGTTCCTCCCGCAGACGCGGATCCTCCCGCTGGTCGACCTCGTCATCACACACGGCGGCAACAACACGACCACCGAGTGCCTCCACTTCGGCAAGCCCATGATCGTGCTCCCGCTGTTCTGGGACCAGTACGACAACGCCCAGCGGATCGCCGAGCTGGGCTACGGCGTCCGGCTTGATCCGTACCGTTTCACCGACGGTCAACTGCACGCTGCCCTCGCGGAGTTACTCGGTGACACGCGTCTGCGGCGCACCCTGACGGAAGCCTCCGAGACCATCCGGGCCCGCGACGGGCTGCGTACCGCCGCGGACCTCATCGAGCAGCGTGGCCGCGGGCTCCACCAGGCAGGCGTCGGTGAGTTCAGGCCGCCCACGTGAGGCGGGTCGGCATGCCGAGCGCAACAACGAGCGCCCGCCGCGTCCGGCGCGGAACTCGTCGACTGACATCCCTTGCTCCCTGGTGGAACGGATGGACAGAGGTGCCGAACATGAAGCAGTCCCTACGGCTCGGCGTCAGTGCCGCCGTCCTCGCCGCCCTCGCGGCGCTCTCCGCCTGCGGAGGCGGGTCCTCCTCGTCGTCCTCCAACGGCGACTCAAGCGGCCGGGCCACGCTCGACCTCGCCATTCCCTCGGCCGTGATCGCTCCCAAGGAAGAAGTCGCCACCTACGCGGTGGGTGACGCCGAAGGCTACTTCTCCGAGGAGAAGCTGAAGGTCGACGTGATCAACACCGACGGCTCGGTCGCCGCGGTCCAGGCCGTCGCCTCGGGCAGCGCCGACATCACGCCGGCCGACGCGGGAGCCATCCTCGCCGCGCGGGAGAAGGGCGTCCCGGTCAAGGCCATCGGCGGCCTGGTGCGGAACTGGCCGTGGCGCATGGCGGTCCAGCCGGACAGCGAGATCAAGACCCCTGCCGACCTCAAGGGCAAGAAGATCGGTGTCATCAGCCTCGCCTCCGGCTCGGCCATCTACGCCCGCGCGTACGCGGGTGACGCCGGCCTGGACGTGGCCAAGGACATCGAGCTGCTGCCGGTCGGTGTGGGCGCGCAGGCCCTGTCCGCCCTGGAGAACGGCAAAGTGGATGTACTCGCGCTGTACACGCAGGCGTACACCACGATCGAGAACACCGGCACGGAGTTCCGCTATCTGGACAACTCCGATGCCTTCGAGGGCATCCGTTCCCTGACCTTCGCGGTGACCGAGAAGACCTTGAAGGAGAAGAAGGACGCGCTGACGCGCTACTTGCGCGCTTCGTACAAGGCACTGCTCTTCTCCTCCGTCAACCCCGAGGCTGCCATGCGTGACGGCTACCGGGCCTTCCCGCAGCTGCTGACCGGCAAGAAGGCCGACGACCGCATCGGCGACGACACCAAGACCCTCCAGGCGTGGATCAAGACTGCCGTCCCCGCCACCGGTGAGCCCGAGAGCTTCAAGGACTGGGGCGCGATCAGCGACGAGGAGTGGAACAAGACGGTCGCCTACACCAAGACGTCCGGCCAGATCACCAAGGACGTCCCTCTCCCAGAGCTGTGGGACGGCGGCCTGCTCAAGGGCGCGAACGGCTTCGACTCCGCGGCTGTGATCGAGAAGGCGAAGGCTGCCGAGTAGCGACCGGGACGCACCACCAGGAAGGCAGGGAGGCCGTTATGGCGATGAGGACTCTGGGCCGCCGCCGCCAGAGCGCGCGGGGCCGGGGCGCGGTCCCCGCGCCCGACGTGGACGAAGGCCACTGGATCGAAATCGACGGGCTGCACAAGACCTACCGGCCGCGCAGGTCCGAGCCGACCCACGCGCTGTCGGACATCACCTTCACGGTGCGGCGCGGTGAGTTCCTCTCGGTCGTCGGCCCCTCGGGGTGCGGCAAGACCACGCTGCTGAAGATCCTCGCCGGGCTCGTCCCCAAGAGCGAGGGCGCGGTCCGTGTCGCGGGCCGCGACGTGGCAGGGCCGCTGCCCGAGGTGGGCATGGTCTTCCAGGCGGCCACCCTCCTGCCATGGCGGACCGTTCTGCAGAACGTGATGGTGCCCGTGGAGGTGCAGAAGCTCGACGCCCGTGTGTACCGGGAGCGGGCCGAGAGGCTGCTGGCGATGGTCGGCCTCGAAGGCTTCGAGGACACATACCCCCATGAGCTGAGTGGCGGGATGCAGCAGCGCGCCGGAATCTGCCGGGCCCTGGTGCACGACCCGGCCGTGCTGCTGATGGACGAGCCCTTCGGCGCGCTCGACGCCATGACGCGCGAGTACATGAACGTCGAACTGCTGCGGATCTGGCGGGAGAGCGGCCAGACCATCGTGTTCGTCACCCACTCCATCCCGGAGGCGGTTTTCCTCTCCGACCGGGTGCTGGTCCTCAGTCCCCGGCCCGGCCGTATCGCCGAGATCGTCGACATCAAGCTGGAACGCCCGCGTGCACTCAGCGCCATGGCCTCGGACCGGGCCGGAGTCCATGTCGAGCGGATCCGCAGCCACTTCAACGCCACCGGCGTGATCGGCTGATGAGGTCCCCCATCACCATGGCCAGGACCAACAAGACCAACAAAACCACCAAGACCACCAAGACCAAGGCGGGCGCCGGAAGTCAGGGGGCCACGAGCGCCGCCTCGGCCAAGTCGCCGACCGGGCACGGCAAGTGGCCCCGCGTGGACCTGCGGGAGCGCCCCGAGCTGCTGCTCGTTCCCGCCGTCTTCGTGATCGTGGTGCTGGCGTGGGAGTTCGCGGTCCCCGCCTTCGGGGTCGACGACTACGTGCTGCCCCGTCCCTCCCAGATCTTCGACGCCCTGCGGACACAGCTGTCCGACCCGTTGTTCTGGGGCCATCTGAAGATCACGGTGCTGGAGTCGCTGTACGGTTTTCTCCTCGGCGTGGGTGCGGCGCTGGTGCTGGGTACCGCGATCTCGCAGGTGCGGCTGATCGAGCGGACCTTCATGCCGTACATCGTCGCCTTCCAGACGGTGCCCAAGGTGGCCCTCGCGCCGCTGTTCGTCGTGTGGTTCGGCTTCGGCATGACGAGCAAGGTCGTCATGGCGGCGGTGATCTCGTTCTTCCCGATGCTGGTCAACGTGATCGAGGGGCTGCGCTCGGCGGATGCCGACCGGATCCAGATGCTCACGGTGTTCGGCGCCGGCAAGTTCGAGGTCTTCAAGATGGTGCGGCTGCCGAGCGCCCTCCCCTTCATCTTCGCCGGTCTCGACATCGGCATCGTCTTCTCGATCCTCGGCGCCGTCGTCGGCGAGTTCATCGGGGCGAAGGAGGGCCTGGGATACCTCCTGCTGCAGACCAACTACAACTTCGACATCGCCGGGATGTTCGCCGTGTTGGTGGTGCTCTCCGTACTGGGGCTCATCGCCCACTTCATCATCCGTTTCGCCCAGAAGCGCTTCACCTTCTGGTCCGAGGACAGCCGGGTGACCGGGGCATGAGCGCGGATCCGAACCGTTTTGACGGCAGGCACGTGACGGAGCTCAAGACACTGACAGGAGGCCACCGTGACGGAGTACGACCTGGTGCTGAAGAACGCCCGTGTTGTCACCCACGACCATGATGACGCCCGGCCCGCGGACATCGCGGTCAGCGGCGGGCGGATCATCGCCGTGGCCCCCGGCATCGCCACGCAAGGCGCCCGTCGGGTGGTCGACGCCGGTGGCAAGCTGGCGTTCCCCGGCGTCGTCGACGCCCACCAGCACTGGGGGATCTACAACCCGCCGGCCGAGGACGCGGCCACCGAGAGTCGCGCGAGCGCGCAGGGCGGGGTCACCAGCGCCCTGACCTACATGCGGACCGGACGGTATTACCTCAACAAGGGCGGCGCGTACGTCGACTTCTTCCCCGAGGTGCTGGACGCCGCCGCCGGCCGCGCCCATATCGACTACGGCTTCCACCTCGCGCCGATATCGCGCGGTCACATCGACGAGATCCCCGACCTGATCGAGCGGTTCGGCGTCACCTCGTTCAAGGTCTTCATGTTCTACGGCAGCCATGGCCTGCACGGCAGGTCCGCCGACCAGAACGCGTTCCTGATGATCCCCGAGGACGAGCGGTACGACTACGCGCACTTCGAGTTCGTCATGCGCGGAGTGCAGGCCGCACGTGAGCGGTTCCCCGACCTCGCCGAACAGATCTCGCTGTCCCTGCACTGCGAGACCGCCGAGATCATGACCGCGTACACCAAGCTGGTCGAGGAGGCGGGCGAGCTGACCGGGCTCGCCGCCTACAGCGCCTCCCGGCCGCAGCACTCCGAGGGGCTCGCGGTCTCCATCGCCTCCTACCTGGCGCACGAGACCGGGCTGCCGACCATCAACCTGCTGCACCTGTCGTCCCGCAAGGCGGTCGACGCGGCCGTGCGGATGAGCCGGGCGTTCCCGCACATCGACTTCCGCCGCGAGGTCACCGTCGGGCACCTGCTCGCCGACATCACCACCGCGCACGGCCTCGGCGGCAAGGTCAACCCGCCGCTGCGGCCCCGCGACGACGTCGAGGCGCTCTGGGAGTACGTGCTCGACGGCACCGTCGACTGGGTCGTCAGCGACCACGCGTGCTGCCGTGAGGAGTTGAAGTTCGGTGAGCCCAGGGATGATGTCTTCCTCGCCAGGGCCGGATTCGGCGGCGCCGAGTACCTCCTCCCCGGCCTGATCACCGAGGGGACGAAGCGCGGCCTGCCCTTGGGGAGGATCGCCGCGCTGACCTCCTGGAACCCCGCCCAGCGCTACGGGCTGCGCTCCAAGGGCACCCTCGCACCCGGCTTCGACGCCGACATCGCCCTGGTCGACCCGGGCCGCACCTGGACCGTGCACGCCGCGGAGTCGCAGTCGACGCAGGAGTACACCCCGTTCGAAGGCTTCGAGATGACCGCCCAGGTCACCGACACCTTCTTGAGAGGCAACCACATCCTGCGGGCGGGCAAGGCCGTCGGCGAACCCCTCGGCGCCTACCTGCACCGCCCGACCCGCGACGCCTGGCCGGCGGCGCCCCGCACGCTGCGGTGACCGAGTCGCGGCCCGCCCCAGCCACCGCCTACCAGCGCAAGGGACGACAAGGAGGCCGTCGAGGCAATCGGGCCTGGGTTGATCCGTATCCATCGACCGAGGATCGGAACCTGAGGATGCCGACAGCCATCCGAGCCGGGGCGCCCCGCTCTTGTTCGCTACCAGGTCCCAGTCGCCGTCTACCAGCGTCCAGTTCGCCAACAGCTCCTCTGGCGACCACTCTTGCCGCACGCCCGCCCCTTTGGCCCCGATCACTCGATCAGACCAACGACGGCGCCAAGGCGAGGGAAACGGGCTTGTCCGGCTACCCGCGACCTACTTTGCGGCTGGTGTCTGGGCTAGGGCTCCGGGGCCGTAACTGTCTGACCAGGTGGAAGACCTCCCGGGCCGCATAGCGCTTGAGGCAACGGACGATTTCGCGACGGGTCTTACCCTCTTTGATCCGGCGCTCGTAGTAGTCCTGGGTACGCGGGTCGACCCGCAGGCGGGTGAACACGATGCGGTGGAGCGCGGCGTTGGCCTGCCGGTCGCCGCCACGGTTGAGGCGACTGAACTGCCGGCGCCCCGATGAACGCTCGACAGGGCTGACCCCGCACAGCGCGGCGAACGACGCCTCGCCGTCCAGACGTTCCGGGTTGTCCCCCACCGTGATCAGCAGAGCGACCGCCGTGTCCGGACCGATCCCGACCACGTCGAGAAGCTGCGGGGCATGCCGTTCCACAAGCCGGGTCAGACGAGCCTCGACGTCCCGGATCTCCTCGGAGAGCCGGCCGATCCGTTGAGCCAGCAGGCCCAGCGTGATCCGGGTGGCCTGCACCACCGACTCCGCGCCGACCTCCTCGCGACCACGCGCATCGTTGAACTGTACGCAGGTACGGAAGAGTTCGGCATGGGCCTTCCACCTTGATCGTGGACACCTCGACACTGGATCTTGAGTCCAGGGAGAGGAGTCCCGGGTGGGGACCTTCCCGCAGTCGAGGACAAGCCGGAGCCAGAAAGAGCTGGGAATCGGCCGGGCTCTGCCCGACTCCCCGGGGCTGTTCGACGCACCTGCGGGATGACCGCATACCGCTTCAAGAGCAGCCTCGTCAGCGGGCGGAGGTCTTGCCAAAGTTCTTCGAGCCGTTCCTTTAGCGCTACACCGAGCACCGACGTGTCCGGCCGCCAGTTGCGCATGGGACAGCGACGTGTCGGGTCCGGGCCCAGTCGCCCGGCTGCAGCGTTACGGTCGGGGCTTGTTTGCGAACACCCACCGGTTACCCGCCAGGGCGTCGTTCTGCTCGGGCAGCGGGCCGCGTCCGTGCTGGCGGGTGAAGTCGAAGGGGGTGTGGACCGATGTGGACCAGCCCTTGCTCGCCAGGTCACCTGCAGAGTCGGGCCGCGGCTCCTTGTCGAACAGGTTGAGTAGGTCGATGCCGATTTGTTGTGTCGTCGAGGTGTAGAGCGGGCTGTCGCGGTATTCCAGCAAGTCCTTGTCGAGCTTGACCTCGAACGCCAGAGCACTTCCTTCCGTGCTCAACCGGTCCACCATGTCAATGAGGTTCGTCTCGGCGACGGTCGGCAGGTAGAACAGCAACCCCTCGGCCAGCCAGACGCTCGGTGCGGTCGTGTCGAAGCCGGCGTCGGCGAGTGCTCCGACCCAGTCGGCGCGGAGATCGATCGGGATGGGTACGCGCGCTGCCTTCGGGGTGGCCGACAGTCCGTCGAGCACCTCGTGCTTGAACTCCAGCACTCCTTCCCTGTCGATCTCGAAGATCACGCACCCGGGAGGCCAGTCGAGCCGGAAAGCCCGCGCATCCAACCCCGCCCCGAGCAGCACCACTTGGCGGGCGCTTCCCGTGTGCACCGACCGGAGAAGAAAGTCGTCGAGGACCCTCGTCCGCAGACCGAAGTAACGCGCGAACCGTCCCCACAGGGGGTTCGCGTCCCCGTCCGGGACCTGTTGCATGCGGACCGGCCAGCCGGCGGACGCCGGTGCGGCGCGCACGAAGTGCTCCGCATAGACGTCCCGTGCCAGGGTGTCGTGGCGGTGGGTCTCGATCGCCCGTGCCGCGGCGACCATGAGAGCGGTCACCCCTATACCTCCTTCCACGCCTTCCACGCCGGTGTTGTGATGCGTTGTGCCGACCACGTTTCCTCCGTTGGCGAATTGGGACCACGAACAGCGAGGGTTGCGACTGACGGATCGAGGGTGGACACGCGACAACACCGCTCAGGGCTCCATGTTCCCGAGGGGCGCCCGATGGCGCACAGACCTGCGGCCACCCGGTTCCTCAGTTGGGCCGGCCCAGCACGGGGCAGGTCGCCGCGCGGGCCGGCCACAGCGAAGCGGCGTCCAGAGGTGTTTCGTCAGGTAGCGGCCAATCAGATGACGGTGGATGAGGGCCGATCGACAGGCAAGGGACGTTGAATGCCTCACTCATCGGTTCCAACCCTCCGGAATCACGACGGGTTTGACCACGCCGCCCGCTTCGCAGTCGCCTTCGGCCTCATTGATGTCGGCGAGCGGATACGTACGGATCAGCTCGTCGAACGGAAACCGCCCGGCCTGCCACAGCCCGGTCAGCCGCGGAATCAGCAGGCCCGGTACCGCATCCCCCTCGCAGATGTGGGAGATTCTCCTGCCTCGGTCCAGCGCCCCCGGTTCGAGCGGCAGCGTGGTGTGGAGCCGTGCCACCAGCCCGAGGTGGCCGGTCGGGCGCAGAGCCCGGAGCGCGTCGTTGATCAGCTGGGCGGAGGCCGTGGTGTCCAGCGCGTAGTGCGCGCCGCCGTCGGTCAGTCGCCGGATGCGGCCGGGCAGGTCGGGTGTTGCAGCGTGCAGCGGGGTCGCGCCGAATCGTTCGGCGAGGACCAGCCGTTCGGGGTGCCGGTCGACGGCCAGGGGCACCGCTCCGGAGGCGGTGGCCGCCATCACTGCGGCCAGGCCCACCGCTCCTGCGCCGAAGACCGCGAGGGTGTCACCCGGCCCGGCGGCGAAGGAGTTGAAGACCGCCCCGGCGCCGGTGAGGAACCCGCAGCCGAGCGGTCCGAGCAGCTCGATGGGCAGCGAGGGGTCGACCCGCACGGCGTTGCGGGCCGGGACCACCGCGTACTCGGCGAACGAGGACTGGCCGAACCACCGGGGGGCCAGTTCGTCCCCGGCCACGTCGGTGAATCGCGCGGCATTCTCCTTGCGCCCGCCAAAGAGGTTGAGCGAGGCGAAGGAGTCGCAGTAGGCGGGGGCAGCGTCCAAACAGTTCCGGCAGTGGCCGCAGGAGTCGAAGCTCAGTACGACGTGGTCGCCGTTGCTCAGGCCGGTGTGCGGGCCGCCCGTCTCCGCCACGACCCCGGCACCTTCGTGGCCGAGCACCGCCGGCAGCGGTGAGCGGCCTGCCGAACGCCGGACCGCGAGATCGGTCCGGCACATCCCGCAGCCTGCGATCTTGACCAGGATCTCGCCGTCGGCCGGTCCCGTGTTCAGGAGCACCTCCTCGACGGCGAATCGGCTCTCGTACGAACGCAGTACCGCCGCGTTGAACCTCATCGTCACGCCTCCTGCGGACGGTGCACGACGAACGGTCTGAGGTTGCCGTAGAGCCCCCATGAACCGCCCGCGACACCGACACCGCTCTCCTTGGAGCCCGCGAAAGGCTGGGCGAGGGACAGTTCGGCGTGGTGGTTGATCCATGCCGTTCCGCACTCCAGCCGGTCGGCCACCTCCTCGGCCCGGTCGAGGTCGGTCCCCCATACCGAGCCTCCCAGCCCGAAACCAGTGTCGTTGGCCGCCTCGACAGCTTCGTCGACGCTCCCGTACGGCAGCACCGGCAGGACTGGCCCGAACTGCTCCTCCGTCACCACCGGGCTGTCGACCGGGACATCAGCCAGGATCGTCGGGGCGAAGAAGTAGCCCGGTCGGTCCAGCCGACAGCCCCCGGCCACGGCTCGGGCGCCGTCTGCCAGGGCCTGCGCCGTGTAGTCCTCGACCCGGGCCAGTTGGGCGGCGTTGTTGACCGGTCCCAGTTGCGTTCCCGGGGCGAGACCGGCTCCGACGACGGCGGTCTTCGCGCGTTGTGCGAGGGCCTCGACCACGGGCGAGTAGAGCCGAGCCGGGGCGTAGACGCGCTTGACCGCCATGCAGACCTGGCCGCAGTTGCGGAACGCCGCCCAGAACAGCCGGTCCGCGATCCGCTCCACATCCACGTCCTCCAGCAGGATGGCCGCGTCGTTGCCGCCCAATTCCAGGGTGACGCGGGCGAGTGAGGCCGCTGCCCCCTCCGCGACGGCCCGTCCGGTGGGAATCGAACCGGTGAAGGTCACGTGGCGGATCCCCGGATGAGATGCGAGGCGGGCGCCAAGGGGTTCGTGACCGGTGACGATCGTCAGTACGTCCTCGGGAAGGGCGGTGGCAATAACGGATCCCAGCAGCCGTGTGGCGAGGGGTGTGTAGGGGGAGGGCTTGAGCACCATCGTGTTGCCCGCGGCGAGCGCGGGCGCGAACTTCGCGGACGCGAGCTGGAGGGGGAAGTTCCACGGGATGATCGCGGCGACGGGCCCGAGCGGGCGCCAGCGGATCTCGCTGCGTACCGGCCGGCCGTCCATGATGGGCTGGGACTGTGGGGCCAGCTCGGCAAAGTAGCGCAGGCGGGCCGCCGTGCGGGCGATCTCCTTGTACGACTCGGCCAGGGGTTTGCCCTGTTCACGGGTGAGCAAGGGGGCGATGTCCGCCCCGGCCGCCTCCACGGCGTCGGCTGCCTCGAGTAATGCGATGGTGCGGGCGCCGGGGTCGGCCCGCCAGTTGCGCCATGCCTCGTGGGCCCGGCCGACGACGGCGTCCAGCTCGTCCGGCTGCTGGTCGGGAGCCTCGTCGAAGGTCTCGCCGGTTGCCGGATCGAGGACGGCGAAGCGCTTGCCGGGGATCACGGGCACGTGCCGGGGCTGATGCGTGGCCATGCCGGCGGTCAGCTCGCGGCGGTTACGGCAGCCGTGTGTTCTCGGGCGTGCCGGTCCATCTCCGCCCGGAAGGCGGCAACCAACTGCGGCTGGATCCTTCCGGTGTTGCGGTCGCCCCTCTCGCAGACCGCCCCGCGCACACCCACGATGTCCGTGCCGATGCGGGTCAGTGCACCGAGGTCTCCCACCTTCACGCTGCCCGCAAGGGCGGCGAGCAGATCGGCTTCGTGGGCCCGCCGCACGAACTCCGCGCAGACCTCAGGCGGAACGTGGTCGAACAGCCGTGTCCCGTCCTTGACCGCGGTGTCGAGCATGGCCGCGTCGGAGCCGGAGCGCAGGGCGATGTCGGGCAGTGCGAGCGGGTTGACACAGCCGATCCGGTGGGCGTCGGCGTAGCCCGAGGCGACGACGAAGGCGTCCGGCCGATGTTCCTTCACTGCCCGGACGACCCCTCGCATGACATCGACAGCCTGGTCGGGTGTCGTGCATCCGTAGAGGCCGACCTTGATGTACGTGGCTCCGGAGACAGCCGCACCAAGTGCCGCCTGGGCCACTGTGCCGGGTTTGTACGGCACGTCTCCCACGGTGGCGGACACCGGCTTGTCCGCCGGGACCGCGTCGCGGATCTCCCTGATGACCCACGGGAAGTTCGCGCCGAGCGAGCCCTCATCGGGCTTCTTGACATCCACGATGTCGAGATGCTCCGCCGCCTTCGCGCAGTCGAGGGCCTCCTCGACGCTGTTCGGGGAGATGAGAAGTAACAACGTGGGCTCCTTCCCCGCATATCCACCTGGCCAGGAGGCGGGGGTGCGGAGTCGCTTGGATTTCTTGCGGTCTGCTCATCATTGAGGGCGGCCCGTGACCACCGGTAGGGCGTGCAGAGACCGAACGGGGTGCTGCCGGTCTACCCAGTGCGCCGTGCGCGCCGGTTCCAACCAGCTCCCGTCCGATCCGCAGAGGGGGCTCGATGTGTGGAGCACGGCGCACGGCTGGGTCGCGCACGTGCAGGTGGTCTCCAGCGGCTCGGCCGACGACATGGGCAAGGCCGCGGCCGCCATCGAGGAGGCGTGGGACGGGACGCCGACTGGGCGGCGAATAGGCCGGTTCATGCCGGATCGGCGCCATCTCCACTCTTTCTGTTGACAAGCCAGCCCTCCCCGGGACACCGGATTCCGCAGCCCGCATAGTGACAGCGCGACGGCCATGCGACCGGCCCGCCGCAGACACGGCTTCCCCCGCCCCGCGCGGTGTTTCGCCGCACCTGTCGGCGGCTCACCGGTACGCCACCGTGCCGTCGCGCACCGTACGGCGCGGCGGGCACGCACGGCCGTCCCATCTCCTCGCCTGACGAAAGGTAAGAGCCCATGCGCAGTGAAGCGGTCAACCGTGTGAAACTCGTTTTCACCCTGTTCGACGCCGACGGCAACGGGGTCCTGGAATCCGACGACTTCAATCTGATGACCAGCCGGGTTGCCGCGGCCGTGCCCGGAGCCGACGAGGCACGGAAGCAGGCCATGCAAGCCGGCTTCAGGCGCTACTGGAACACGCTGGCCGGCGAACTCGATACGCATCACGACGGCCAGATCACTTACGACGAGTACCAGGCATGCGTCCTGTCGCCGGAGCGCTTCAGCGGGGCGATCGACGAGTTCGCGGCCGGCTTCGCACGCCTCGGTGACCTGGACGGCAGCGGTACCGTCACACGACCGGTGTTCACCGGCATGCTGAGAGGGGTCGGCTTCGACCTGCCGAACATCCAAGCCCTCTTCGAGGCCCTCGGGCCCGATGATGCCGACCGGGTCGGGGTGGATGTCTGGGAAGCCGAGATCAAGAACTTCTACGCCCCTGACAAGGGCGGCATCCCTGCAGACCTGCTGGCACCATCTCCGGCAGCCTGATCCAGCCCGGCCCAGCGGCTCGCTCCGTAGGGGGCGAGCCACCGGGCTCCCGGATCATCACTGCGAGCAGGGAGACCGTGGGGCTGGCCATGCTGAGCCGTCGGGATCTGACGGACGGCGAGTGGGCGGTGCTGGAGCCGCTGCTGCCGGTGAGCAACAACCGGTGCGGCCGGTGGCGCGATCACCGGCAGGTGATCGGTTTGTTGCACGCAGAGGTGCCATGAAGACTTCACTGAGGTTCCCTGACGGGCATGCCAGTTCGTCGGTCGGCCGGTCGGCAGATGGAAGGTCGCTTCGTGATGGCAATCGTTGATCGACCAGGTCTACGCGATGCACTGATCGCGTAGACGGCGCCGAGTGAGGCGGCCAGGGTGCCGAGGAGGAGCCGGAGGAAGGTCTCGGGCATGCGCGGTTGGAGGCGGGCTCCGAGGTAGCCGCCGATGAGGCCGCCGAGGCCACAGGCCCGGGGCCGAGGAACCAGTCGGGGGCAAGGCTGCCCTGAGGGAATATGGCAGGGAGAGGCGCACAAGCTCAGCTGCCGGGCGTTACAGTGCCGGGGACTAGTCAAAGTCTCCAGGGGAAAGGGCAATGGTCCGTGACGCTCACGACCGTCGGCCAGCATTTCCTCGACCACGGCAGCTATCCCCCCGACAAATCTCGTACCACAGGTACCGCTCCCGTGCAGAAAGCTGCAACGCAGCCGACAGCCGCCTCCGTCAGGCAGAAAGCTGGCAACCAGGTAGTCACGACGACACCGCCACAGCCATCGAGCCCCAACTCCGGACCTCGACAAGGGAAGAAGACAGTCACGGAGCAGCTCCTGGAAGAGCTTGCGGAGGCGGGCGGCCGGATCGTCAAACGGGAAGCCAGCGGCCGGGAGACCGAGAAATGGCCGGTCCGTGTCGTCGCTGCCCGGAGATCGGGGAAGATCCCAAAGACCAAAGAGCTGCACGGAGGCTGGTGCCGTGACGGCTATGAAATCCGACTCGTCGACACGCCCGCCTGGCGCTTGGCCACGCTGACACCCATTCCGGTACCGGCACGACTCGTGCAGCCGCATCCAGTCGTCAAAGCCCTGCAGGGTCTCTCTCGTCCCATGGGGCTGACCAAGTCCGTGCGAAACCGGGCTTTCCGACTCATCCATGCCCTGCTCACCGCAACACAGAAGGCGGGGCACACCGCCGCAATCGGTAAACCGAATACAGCACCACCATCGCATCGTCGGCGAAGCGGCCCACCTCACTTCACCATTACGGCGCAGGGCCAGACATGCGAACTCCGCGTCCTGCAGGAACAGGACCGCGTCGAGCACGTCCCCACGCAGAAGGAACTCGCGGATGCGCAGAAGCACTCCTGGGTCAGGATCCCTCGCCACGACTACTCCTCCGCTGACCGTCTCCGAATCTGTGTCAGTGGTGGCCTGCCGCACCGGGCCGGCAAGTGGGCCGACACGGCCGCACGCCCTCTTGAGGACCAGCTTGCCGAGATCGCGCAGGAGGTCGGCCTTCGCGGACAGGCAGCCGAACACAAGCGACTGGCTGACTTGGAGGAAGCACACCAGAAGCGCCTGCGATGGGAAGCCGCGAAGCGTCAGGCCACAAGGGAATACGCAGAGACATACCGTGTCCGCCACCTCGAAGCACAGCACGCGGCGTGGAGGCGCGCAGCGGGCCTCGTCGAGTACGTCGGGGCACTCCGACTTCATGCAGAGGGTCTGCCGCCCGGGCCGGCCAGGGAGGAAGCCGAGGCATGGATCGCGTGGGCCGAGAGCCACGTGCAACGCCTGAATCCGCTCAACGGTTCACCGTTGCTACCGGAAATCCCCGAGCCTCGCACCGAGGACCTCCAGCCGTTCATACACGGCTGGAGCCCCTACGGACCCACCTATTGAGCACCCACTCCGCCAGACTCTCGGTGTCGGCGACGGGTGATCAGCCGCCGCCGAGACGAGATACCGAAGCCGAGAGACACGGCCCCGTGGACCGTGCCTCTCCTGCGTTCGCGTCTCACAGCCCCTATGAGCGGGGTCCTGACTGTAACTGTCTGACCAGGTGGAAGACCTCCCGGGCCGCATAGCGCTTGAGGCAACGGACGATTTCGCGTCGGGTCTTGCCCTCCTTGATCCGGCGCTCGTAGTAGTCCTGAGTGCGCGGGTCGACCCGCAGGCGGGTGAACACGATGCGAAGTAGCGCAGCATTGGCCTGCCGGTCGCCGCTGCGGTTGAGGCGACGGTACTGCCGGCGTCCCGAGGAACGCTCGACGGGACTGACCCCGCACAGCGCGGCGAAGGACGTCTCACTGTCCAGGCGTTCCGGGTTGTCCCCCACCGTGACCAGCAAGGCGACGGCCGTGTCCGGACCGATCCCCACCACGTCAAGCAGCTGCGGGGCATGACATTTCACGAGGCGGGCCAGACGAGCGTCCACATTGCGGATCTGCTCGGAGAGCTGGCCGATCCGGTGAGCCAGCAGACCCAGCGTGATCCGAGTGGCCTGCAGCACCGATTACTCACCGTCCTCCTCGTGACCGCTCACGCGAGCGAACCGCGCACAGATCCGGAAGAGTTCCGCATTGCCCAGTTGGGCCAGCTCTTCCCGCAAGGCGGGGTCAGCAGTAATGAGGACGGCCTTGAGCTGATTGACGGCCTGGGTGCGGGCTTTGACCACCGACCCCTTGGCCAGCTTGTACGTCCTGGCGATCTGCACCGGTCCGTCGCCCGATTTGCCCCGGGCACGGGCCCGCCCGCTCAACACGGCTCGCGCTGCGTTCTGGGCATCGAGCGGATCCGATTTGCCGCGCCGACGGCGATCTGCCCGGTCCATCCGATTCACGTCAAACACGTCCACGCCCTGGTCCAGCAGATAGCGCGACAAGGACGCCCCAAAGGAGCCGGTCCCCTCCACCCCGGCCCGCCCCACCACACCCAACTTCCTGGCCCACTTCAGCAGATCCCGGTATCCAGCCGCGGTGGCCGGGAACTCGTCAGTGGCAAGCACTGTACCCATCAACGAGAGCACCGCAGCCACATGAGCATCCCGGTGCGTGTCCACTCCCAGCACCACCTCCCCCGCAGGGCGACGACGGGCCCTCGGAGCGAGCGACGTACTGGGCACGGTCGAACTGGACATGCCCCTTCCCCTTCCGGTCCTGTGGCGTGTTGCGTTGCCGGCACCGAGCCGCGTCAGGCCGTCAGAATCGTGAGGACGCCACAACAATCGGCAGGCCCCTATCGGGACACACCCCGCCAGCCCGGCACCGACAACGCACCATCCCCGGCCAACAGCCGACACTGTGACACCAGGACACTTCGGTCAGAGAAATCATGAGTCAGACCCCAGACCCAGGACAGCACTCACCCATCCTCCCGCCCGTCACAGCGTCCCCACCCAGAAATACTGAGCATGCTCAGTTTCCGCTCTCGGGACATCCTCGATATGACTCCGGCCGATCGCTACGCAGCGCAGAGGCCGACATCTTCGTTCAGGTTGCTTCACGACCGGCGCGGCTTGTCGACGGCTGTGTGCGCCACGGGGCAGGGCACCAACGTGCTGGCGTTCGGGTTGATCTGCAGTGGGTGGCCGAGCGGCGCCGCCCGCTGTGGGCACTCGAGGCGTTCGCCGACGCGGCAGCCCATCCCGATGGGGGTGGCGGCCGTGCGGCCGAGGTCGGGGCCGTCGGAGTAGAAGAGCCGGTGGGCGTGGCGGATCTCGTAGAAGGAGTCCGGCCAGACCGACTTCTACCAGCAGTCCGACTGGGTGCTGACCTATTCGCTATGCGAAGACCCCTGCCATTACAAGAAGTCGGGATAGCGGTCGGGCCAGATGCTTCAGACGATCTACTCCGCCTTCGAGCGACTCCTCGTCGCCGAGGGCGACTGGCGCCGTGTGCGCATTGAACTGCACGAGCCTGAGCCCGAGGAGCAGTCCACGGCTGTCCTCGCCATCGCTGACTACAAGAAGGACTTGGGGCTCGCCGAGTAACAGGCGTGGGGTGGCCTGAAGGAGCCACCCCACGAAGTCGCCTACTGTGCCTGCCGCTTCACGTACGCGACTGCGGTCATGCCAGCAGAGAAGACGAACGGCACGACGGCACCGCCGGAAGCAACAGCGGTGAGGGGGACTGTCCGAGAGCGGCAAAGCCGACCCCGGTGGTAAGCCCAACAATGATGGAGATCAAGGCGACAACGACCACGTGGTACACGCGGTGGTCGCAGGTAGAAGTGGTTGCGGACAAGGAAGGCCCTCCCAGGCATCGTCAGAGCGCCGTCACGGAACCAGGGCAGGAATCAACCCGCCGCCGGATCTGAGTCACGACGTCGCCGCCCAACGGGCGTCGCCATAGGAGAGCGCCGGCCAGGCGCCCCTATAGGGACTCTGCCGCCGCGCCGTGATAGTCGGCCATCTGCACCGATGCACCTTGCCTTTCAAGGGTCTCGTTAACCACGTACATAGTGGCCAACGCCACTGCCATCCTCACGAGTTGGCAGGATCCATCTGGGGCCGGCGGGCTTACCCGTGTCGGGCCGCACCGGCATGCGCGAGGTGCCCCAGGCAGAACTTCAGCGTTCCAGCAAGGCGAAGGCGACGGGCCGGTGAATTGGCCAGGTAGTCGTTCACGCGCCCCCAATCCCTACGGTCTCTGGGAAGAAGTTCGTACCAGGCAAGGCCACGAGCATTGCACCCGCTACACAGCAGGCCGCGGACGCACGCTCCGCATATGGACCAAGCGGCGTCCGACGGCTCACAGCATGCGTGATCATGGTCGATGTGCCAGTACGAGGAGCTTCCGTCACGGTCGGGCCCGCGCCCGCACAACGCGCATACTCCACCCTGAAGCTCCAGGATGGCCCTCACATCGCCTGCCGTCAGGTTGTATCGGCGACCTTGCCGGGCTATCCGACTACAGCTCAGGCAGTGCCCTGTGCGTCGACCTTCTCCCCTGTATTTGATGGTGACGCCGCATCCCTCGCAGTCGTGCAAAGTGTCGCGTGTCAGCTGGACTCCGTAGTGACCTGGCATTCCTCGACGGTAGCGGGCGGCACTGACATCGCTCCGACCATGTCAGCGCAGATTCCCCTCGGCCGCGTACAGAGAGCCCGCGGCCGTCTCGCGCGACAAGTCGCGCAACACCATGACCCTGATGCCGTCTCTCGTGAACGTGCAGGTCGTGACCGACCCGGCCGGGCGGGTGCTGTGGATCTCGCCGGCCATGCCAGGCCGGTGCCACGACCTGACCGCGGCCCGCACCCACCGGATCACCCGGATCTACGAACGCCAGGGCGTGCCCGACCTGGCCGACCGCGCCTACCAGGGCGCCGGCCCCTGGGTCACCACCGGGCGCAGACCGCCGCCCGGCGGGCAGTTGACCCCCACACAGCAAACGACCCACCGGACGCTGGCCTCCTCCCGGGCACCCCTCGAACGGGGCATGGCACTGCTGAAGTCCGGGCGGATCTTCCGAAGATCCCGGATCTGCCCCAACCGCATGACGTCAGTCGCCAAGGCCGTCCTCACCCTGGAGAGGCAACGCTGAAAATGCTCAGTACGCGACAGAACCCCCGGCTGGAGCGAGCCAACGGGGGTTCTGCATCGCCCTCTTCTGTCACACGCCGATCACGAACACCATCGACGCACCGGGACCACAAAGCCCCCACCTGCACAAACAGCATCGCCCTGGACCACGTGGACGTCCGAAGACGGTTCTGACTACTTGTGCCATGTGGGACCGTCATAGCTCACGACAGATGGCCACCACCGCACGCGGCCACGGCGAGCGGATTATCGCTCTACGCCAGCAGCGTGCGGATTTTCGGCGTACAGGGCGGCATCGGCCGATGGCCATGTCACACCAGAGCGCGAGCGGATGCAGTAGGTGGCACCCCCCATTTTTTTTCCCGCTCCGACCGCTGCGTGGCGCCGCGGGCGGCCACCCAGTCCGAGGGACCGCATCGGTCAAGATCCGGACCATTTCCGGGCCAGCGATCCTGCCAAAGTCTCGACGGGCGCTTTTTGCGCTGGTCAGCGATGCACTACCTCTGTACCACCAGCAGACCAAGAAGTCCGTGTACTGGGCGCGGATCCGGTATTTGGGTTCTGCCATGGAGACCCGGGGGGGCGCCGCCGCGCTCGTCCGAGGTACAGATGTGACGACATCTCCGGCAGCCGTCCGGCTGAACCGCGGCCGCCCGCCGGACCGAGCGACAACCTACGGTGGCGCACCTGGCGCCAAGGGAGGCAGTACATGATCGACGTCGTCTTCGGAGTTGACGTTGGCACCTCCAGCACCAAGGGCGTGGTGGTGGACGCTGCCGGCCGCATCCTGGGTGAGGCCGTACGCAGTCACGTGGTCGACCGTCCCCGGCCGGGGCACGTCGAGATGGACGCACATGTGTGGTGGGACGAGTTCGTCTCGCTCGCGGCCGAGTTGCTCGATCGCGACGACGTCACCGTCCGCGCCGTCGGAGTCAGCGGCATGGGCCCGTGCACCCTTCTGGTCGATGACGCGGGAGAGCCGGTGCGTCCGGCGGTGCTGTACGGGGTGGACACCCGCGCCGAGGAACAGATCGCCCGGCTGAACCGGGAGTTGGGGTCGGACACCGTCTTCCGCAGGTGCGGTTCGGCGCTGTCGTCCCAGGCCGTCGGGCCGAAACTCGCCTGGATCAGCGAGCGGGAGCCCGGGGTGTGGGCACGCGCCCGCCGCCTCCTCATGCCTGCCTCGTGGCTCGCCCACCGGCTGACCGGCGCCTACGTGCTGGACCTGCATTCCGCCAGCCAGTGCACCCCGCTGTTCGACATCCACGAGCAGCGCTGGATCCCCGAGTGGGCCGAGCACATCGCACCCGGCATCGAACTCCCCCCGCTGCGCTGGCCGGGCGAGGAGGCCGGCCGGGTGAGCACGCCAGTCGCGGGCGTCCCGGCCGGGACGCCGGTCATCGTGGGGACGATCGACGCCTGGAGCGAGGCCATCAGCGTCGGCGGCCACGGCGTCGGCGACCTGATGCTGATGTACGGCACCACGATGTTCCTGGTGAACACCGTCGACCGGCTCGTGACCAGCCCGTCGATGTGGTCCACGGTCGGCGCCCTGCCCGGCACCCGTTGCCTGGCCGGCGGTATGGCCACCTCCGGAGCCGTCACCGACTGGCTCGGGCACCTCTTCGGCGACGTCGACCTCGGCGTGCTGTTCGACGAGGCGGCCGCCTCGCCCCCGGGTGCGAACGGCCTGGCGATGCTGCCGTACTTCGCCGGGGAACGGACACCCGTCATGGACCCCGACGCCCGGGGCGTGATCGCGGGCCTGACGCTGGGTCACACCCGGGCCGACCTGATGCGGGCGGCGCTGGAGGCCACCGCCTACGGTGTCCGGCACAACGTCGAGACGATGCTCGCGGCCGGCGCCGACATCCGGCGGATCGTGGCGGTCGGCGGCGGCACCCGGGGCGGACTGTGGCCTCAGATCGTCAGCGATGTCACCGGCCTCGAACAGATCGTCGCCCGCACGACCATCGGTGCCAGCTACGGTGCCGCCTTCCTCGCCGCCGGGCTGATCGGCCGACCGGACATCGCGGCCTGGAATCCGGCGGAATCGGTGGTCCGGCCCGATCCCGCCACCGCGGGTGTCTACGACCGCCGGTTCACCCAGTACCGGGTCCTGTACGAGAGCACCACCGCGGTCACCCACGCCCTGGCCCATGACCAGAACACCGGCCGTGAAGTAGATACCCCGTGACGTCGCCCTACGCCCTGCCCGCCCCGTTCCGTGTCCGGTCCTGAAGCCGGACGACGATTACCACACGCCGAACCACCGCTGAGCGCCGCACTCCTCGAACCGCTCCACCTCTGTGAACTCCGGCTTCACCGCGAGGCGCACCGAGGGGTCGTTGACGGTCTAGGTGCACAGCACCACCGGCCCGTCGGGAGGCGCGGCGAACCAGTCCAGTGCAGCTGTGCACGCCTCGGCGGCGTACCCGCGCCCCCACGCCTCCGGCAGGAACATGTAGCCGAGCTCGGCCTCCCCGGCTCCCGGAACCTCTCCCCGCAACTGCCGTCCACGGTTTTCCCGCCGGCGCGGGGGAACCGACCTCGCTCAACACTCTGCGGTTCTCGCTCCACGGCCTCCAGCCCGCTCCAAGATGGTCAGTCGCACCAATTGCGGCAGGTGATGAAGCGACCTGTCGCCAAGTCCCTTCGCCTCAGCTCACCTCGTCGGGACTGGCCTCCGCAATCGCTGACACAGGCGGCGATCAAGATCCGGGCCATGCTCGGGCCAGGGCCGACACACCGCTCCCTCAACCGCATTCGTGCTGCTCAGAGGCGCGCAGACCATGTATCACCAGCAGACGAAGCATCTGCTGGCCGCTCCGAGAGCTACCGCTTGCGGTCACCGCGTGCACTCGGAAGAGCTCGCAGCATGCGCCCCCACGGTTCCGCCGGTGAGGGTCGCGGATTCGGGCCGGCGTCGATGGCAACCGCACCAGGCATCGCTCCCACGCGCTCGCCGGTTCTGATCGGAAGTGCCACATCTTCGTCGACACAGTACGCAAAGATGATCAACGGCGTGCTCTTTGATACCTCGGGGTAGCTAGTGCATCTGAGTCGCGTCTCGGTGAGCGGTCTGCGCGCAAGCGTCGAGGGCCCGATGGTCTGCGATCTGCCCGGACGGTTCAGCGTGCTGATCGGAGCGAACGGCACAGGGAAGACCACTCTCACTGACGCGCTCTACTTGGCCCACCCGGGCAGCCGATTTCCGAGCTTGCCGCGTTTCGGCTCGGCCGCACTCGCTTCCGGGAACAGGGATCTTCGGACAAGCATGCGCGAGCCCCGCTTACCGGCTTGAAGAACCTGCGGGCGAGATCACAGGTCGCGCGCGACCAGCTGGTCCCCGGCCAGACGTGCCACCAGGCCAAGGGCAAGGAGTGGGGCACCGTCGAGGTCAGGCTGGAGGAGAACGAGCGAGTTCGGACGGTACGGCAGGGCTGTCCCCAGGCACTTAGCCCTCTCTCCCCCGCTCGCGCACACAAGGACGGCCGGACAAGGCCAGACTCAGCGTGCGCACGGACGCCACCCGAACACCCGACTACTCGTCAGTAGAGTCAGCAAAGGGTCAGCAAGCGTCTGATCAGACCTGATCACAGACGCCATCACTTGCAAGTCGCGTTCCGGCCCCAGTCGCTCACCACGAGACGCGACCGTCCCCCTAGGGCCTGTCCGGCGGATCATGTCGCAGACGCGGGGCTTGGCACGCCCATCTGCGGCGTTGTCGTCGGTCAACGACTCCCCCACTCTCGACTTCGCTCGAGCGGGGGGACCCCCATCG
>NZ_JBEZLR010000120.1:0-29476 GCF_040652275.1 Streptomyces sp. NPDC048275 | reverse complement strand
CCGGCCTGCTCCTCAGCCACCCTGCGCACCCGGTCCGGCACATACAGCCCGTCGGGCACCACCGCACCCCATCCCAGGGTGCGCAGGGCCATCCATGCGTTCGACGGCAGCCGGGCCCCGCAGAAGTCGGTCCCGGAGGCGAGTTGCGCAAGGTCGGGCCGGTTCCAGTGCGCCGAGGTCACCTCGGTACACAGCGCCTCGACAAGGGACGTCAGCCAACCCACCCGCCCCGCCAGCACCCCGGCGCCCAACACCTCGCCGGTCACCGTATCCAGGCCCCTGAACGCGGACGCCGAGGCACACGCGATGCGCTCCGTCTCCCCCTCGCCCAGCTGGATCTTCCGCCGCACCGTCCACCTCCCCGCCCCGTTGCGACCTGTTGTCCGATCATCGAACTCACATGCACAACGCACCCCACCCGCAAAGGTCACGCAGCAATCGAAAACAGCCCGAGCAGACCGCAAGGATCACAGCAACACCCAGGCAAACCGATCCGCTGTTGGCAACGTCAGCCATCCGCGATACCGGCGTCGGCCGCGCTCTCCGACCGCATCGGGCGCATCAGGATCTACGCGCTCGGGGCGGTCGGCATCGCCCTGTGGGCCGTGCCGCTGTTCCTGCTGATCGACACCGGTTCGCTGCTGTGGCTGGCCGTCGGCACGTTCGTCGGGAGCTGCTTCCTCAGCATCATGTACGGGCCGCAAGCCGCCCTGTTCGCAGAGCTGTTCACCCCCGAGATGCGGTACACGGGTGCCTCGCTCGGCTACCAGATCGCGGCCGTGTTCGGCGGCGGACTCGCCCCCTTCGTGATGGTGCTGCTCCTCGAGGCGACCGACACGTCGATGTCCGTGTCCGCGTACATCGTCGGGCTCGCGGTGATCGCCCTCGTCTCCATCAGAATCCTCGCGAACAGGGCCCGATCACGCTGATGCCGACTCACGAACAGATGTGCAGTCACGCCTGTTCGTGCTCGGGCCGTGGTTCCGGGGTGCGCTCCAGAACCACGGCCGCTCGCGTACGGGGCCGCGAGCGCGACACGGCGACGCCCGCCAGACACAGCGCGCCGCCCGCGAGCGTGAGCAGCCCCGGGATCTCGTCGAGGAAGAGCCAGGACATCAGCACCACGAGGGCGGGCACCGCGTACGTGGTCGCGCCCATACGGCTCGCGGTCGTGCGGGCGAGGGCGTACGCCCAGGTCGTGAACGCCAGCGCGGTCGGGAAGACGCCCAGGTACAGCATGTTGAGCGTCGCCGAGGCGGGCGCGTCGGCCGCGTCCCGGACGAGCTGCCCGGCGAAAGGCAGACACAGTACGGCCCCGACCAGGCAGCCGAACGTCGTGACCTGGAGCGCGCTCGCCCGGCCGAGCGCCGGCTTCTGCGCGACGACCCCGGCCGCGTAGGCCACGGCGGCGAGCAGACACAGGGCGACCCCCAGTACCGAGGAACCGCCCTCACCGGACATCGACAGCCCCACGGCGACCGCACCGGCGAACGACACCCCCATGCCCGCCAGCAGCCGCGGCGGCATCGCGTCACCGAGCAGCCGGGAGCCGAGCAGGGCGATGAGGATCGGGCCGATGTTCACCACCAGCGCCGCCGTGCCGGCATCCACCTCCTGCTCGCCCCAGTTGAGGACCACCATGTAAAGCCCGAACCACAGCAGCCCGGATATGGCGATCCCGCGCCAGGCCGTGCGCGGCGGCCACCCTTCCCTACGGACGAGACAGACGGCCCCCAGCGCGACAGCTCCCGCCAGCAGCCGCCCGAGTGCCAACGCGCCCGGCGAGTATGCGGCGCCCGCGCTGCGGATCGACACGAAGGCGGAGGCCCACAGCACGACGGTGACGGTCGCCGCGCCTGCGGCGAGCAGTTCCGTGCGGCGGGCGGGAGCGAGCGGGGTGGCGTTCATCATGCTCCTGATGCTAGGCAGCGGACTGGTGTGGTGGCTTGCGGATTTCGGACGCGGTGATTCGGTGACTCGGTCGTTCAACGGAGTGCCGCTGCCGCGATGCCCAGGAGTTCCGCGAGGGCGCGCTCGCCTTCCGGAGTGACCTTGACCGCGCGTTCCGAGCCGATGCGTACGCACCAGCGGGCGTCCAGCGCGTGCCGGCACAGGGCCGCGCCCGCGGAGCCCGCGAGGTGCGGGCGGCGTTCGGTCCAGTCGAGGCAGGCACGGGTGAGAGGGCGGCGGCCGCCTCCGCTCAGGCTGATGCCTGCCTCGTCGAACCACCGCAGGCCCGCGTCCGTGAGCGCGAACCCGGTGTCCTGGCGGAGCAGCCCTCGGTCGGTGAGCGCGTCGGTGAGGGTGATGCCGAGTCGCCCGGCGAGGTGGTCGTAACAGGTACGGGCGCGGGCCATCGCGGAGCCGGCGTTGGATTCCCGGAGCGTGCGGGGGCGTTGGGCGGCATCGGGGGTGACCTGGGCGGCGAGGTCCTCGACGAGTTGGGCGACGCGGGTGCCGGCCAGCCGTACGTAGCGGTGCCGGCCCTGTCGCTCCTCGGCGAGCAGGCCGCCCGCGACGAGTTTGCCGAGGTGTTCGCTCGCGGTCGAGGGCGCGACGTGGGCGTGCCGGGCCAGTTCACCGGCGGTCCAGGCCCGGCCGTCCAGCAGCGCGAGCAGGAACGCGGCGCGGGTCTCGTCCGCGATCAGGCCGGCCAGCGCCGCCAATCCCGGTGCCACCGGATCCTTCGACCTCGTCATACCGCCCAGCATGCGCCAGGAACGTTTCGGTCCCCACCGAAAGGTTGCCGGGCGCCGGGGGCGAACAAAGTCACTGCAGTCCCACCCTCCTGAACTGCTCCGCCAACCCGTCCAGCAACGCGGTAAGCCCCACCTCGAACGCCCGCTCGTCGATCTTCTCCTCCTGTTCGGCGAGAAGGTGGGCCTGCCCGAGGTGGGGATAGTCGGCGGGATCGTACGCCGTTTCGTCGTCGACGAAGCCACCGGCGAAGGAGCCGAGAGCGGACCCCATGATGAAGTACCGCATCAGCGCCCCGATCGACGTGGCCTGCGCCGGAGGCCACCCGGCGTCGACCATCGCGCCGAAGACAGCATCCGCGAGACGGAGCCCGGCGGGCCGGCGCCCGGGCCCGCGCGCGAGGACAGGGACGATGTTCGGGTGGTCGCGCAGTGCCGCCCGATAGGAGACGGCCCAGTCGTGCAGGGCCGTACGCCAGTCCCGCCCGTCCTCGAACATCGACAGGTCGACCTGCGCGCTCACGGAGTCCGCGACCGCCTCGAGGATCTGGTCCTTGGTGCGGAAGTGGTTGTAGAGGGACGGCCCGCTCACTCCCAGTTCGGCGGCGAGCCGACGCGTCGAGACGGCCGCCAGCCCCTCGGCGTCCACCAGGGCCCGTGCCGCGCTGACGATGCGGTCGGTGCTGAGGAGGGGCTTGCGCGGTCGGGCCATGGCGCACATAGTAGGGCCGCGAACAGCGCCCTCCAGTTCCTCGGTGGGTACGGCTACATCGACGAGTACCCGGCGGGCAAGCTGCTGCGTGACGCTCGCGTGATGCCCCTCTACGAGGGCACCAGCCAGATCCAGAAGCTGCCCATCGGGCGTGCACCGACAGGGGTTTCGGGCTTCTGAGGCACTCTGGGACCTTCTGAGTACGCGGCTGAGTACCCGAACGGATGCGTCCCGGCCCGCACGGGCCGAATCTGGTCCCCATGAGCAGTGAGACACCGGTCAAGCAGCAGTCCACCGCCGCCTTCTACGGCCAGGCCGTCGCCTCCTTCGCCGTCGCGCTGGCGGCGACCGCGCTCGGCATCTTCAACCTGGAGACGGACGCCTGGGTGCGCGCCTTCCTCGGCATAGCCGTCCTCTACCTAGTGACCTCGTCCTTCACCCTGGCCAAGGTCATCCGCGACCGACAGGAGGCCGGGCAGATCGTCAGCCGGGTCGATCAGGCGAGGCTGGAGAAGCTGCTCGCCGACCACGACCCCTTCCAGAAGCTCTGAGGGTCTTTCGCGTGGCCTGAGCGGGGGATCTAAGCGCCCGCTCAGGTTCAGGGGTATGGTGTTCACCCTGCCAGTGGAAGGGGCGAACCAGCGATGAGTACGGCGCAGGAGACGGCCGGCGGCGAGATGCAGCCGTGGGCCGAGGTCACCCCGGACGCGGCCCGGCGGCTGCTCATCGCCGCCGTGGAGGCCTTCGCCGAGCGCGGGTACCACGCGACGACGACCCGGGACATCGCGGGCCGTGCCGGCATGAGCCCCGCCGCGCTCTACATCCACTACAAGACCAAGGAAGAGCTGCTTCACCGGATCAGCCGGATCGGGCACGACAAGGCGCTCGACATCGTGCGCACCGCGGCGGCCGGCGGGGGCAGCGCGGCCGAGCGGCTCACCGACGCTGTGCGCTCCTTCGTACGGTGGCATGCCGGGCAGCACACCACCGCGCGGGTCGTGCAGTACGAGCTCGAAGCACTCGGTCCCGAGGCGCGGGCCGAGATCGTGGCACTGCGGCGGCAGACCGACGCGGCCGTGCGAGGCATCATCGAGGACGGCGTCACGGCGGGCGACTTCGACGTGCGGGACGTTCCGGGCACCACGGTCGCCGTGCTCTCGCTCTGCATCGACGTGGCGCGCTGGTTCAACGTCAACGGCCCCCGCACGCCCGACGAGGTCGGCGCGCTCTACGCCGACCTCGTGCTGCGGATGGTGGGGGTGAAGGGGTAGCTCCCGTGGGGCCCTCCTCGGAGGCGATGCCGCCTCAGAGGTAGTACCGCGACACCGACTCCGCGACGCATACCGGCTTGTCGCCGCCCTCCCGCTCCACGGTGAAGGCCACGGACACCTGTACGCCGCCGGTCACGTCGTCGACGCCCGTGATGGTGGCGGTGGCGCGCAGCCGCGAACCCACCGGCACGGGCGCGGGGAAGCGGACCTTGTTCGTCCCGTAGTTGACGCCCATCTTCATACCCTCGACCTTGATCAGCTGCGGGCCGAAGAGCGGGAGCAGGGACAGCGTCAGATAGCCGTGCGCGATGGTCGTGCCGAAGGGGCCCGCGGCCGCCTTCTCCGGATCCACGTGGATCCACTGGTGGTCGCCCGTGGCCTCCGCGAAGAGGTCGATCCGCTTCTGGTCGATCTCCAGCCAGTCGGTGTGGCCCAACTGCTCGCCCACCGCCGCCTTCAGCTCGTCGACGGATTCGAAGATCCTCGGCTCTGCCATGTCCCTGACCTCCCGCGTAAATGTCTAAGCGACTGCTTAGCATGGTCGGATGCGGGGCCTATGTCAACGGACCGGGCCCATGACGAACTGGGTAGGGTTGGAGAGGTGCCCCAGATCCCTGAGAAGATCCATGAGCTGACCGTCGGCCAGCTGTCGGCCCGCAGCGGCGCCGCCGTCTCCGCCCTGCACTTCTATGAGTCCAAGGGCCTGATCAGCAGCCGTCGCACCACCGGAAACCAGCGCCGCTACCACCGGGACGCGCTGCGCCGCGTAGCCTTCGTCCGGGCCGCGCAACGCGTCGGCATCCCGCTCGCCACCATCCGCGAGGCGCTCGCCGAACTCCCCGAGGAGCGCACCCCGACGCGCGAGGACTGGGCCCGACTGTCGGAGGCATGGCGTTCCGAACTGGACGATCGCATCAAGCAGTTGAGCAGGCTGCGGGACCACCTGACCGACTGCATCGGGTGCGGGTGTCTGTCCCTGGAGAACTGCGTGCTGTCCAACCCGGACGACATCTTCGGCGAGCGTCAGGCGGGCTCCCGGCTCATGGTGGAACGCGCCACCGCACAGCGGAAGCCGCCGGAGCGGCCGAAGGAGCCCAGGGACTGCTGCTGAGCGGCGCCCCGGGCTCCGTATGCCCGACGTATGCCCGACGTATGTCCGACTCGACGGTTCGATTACGCGGACCCTGTCGCCGTCCGGCTGACTACACGTACTGCTTCTCCGTCCGTCTACTCGTACTCGGTGCCGCCCTTGCGCGTCAGATACGCCGGGCTGACCGCCTTCGCGATGGCCCGGCCGCCGGTCACCGGGCTGTAGCGCTCGGTGGCCGGCCGGATCACCACGCCCTCGCGCAGATGCAGCTCCCGCCCGGACACGGTCTCCCGCCCCGAGGCGACCTCCAGGACGCGATCGATGTCGTACGGCCCCTCGTACAGCCTTGGCACCAGCGGGAGTTCGCCGTCCAGCAGCGCCGCCGCGTCCAGCCAGCGGACCGTGCCGTCGATCTCCGCGGACACGTCGAACACGGCGTAGCCGAGGGTCTCGCGGCGGCCGTCGGCGCCGTACGACAGGTCTTGTACGCCTGCCCCGTACACCTCCCCGAAGATGCCGACCCGGCGCGCTCCGAGCCGCTCGGCGAGCCGGGCCGCGGCCGCCGCGACCCCGTGGCCGTGGACCGCGCGCCAGTACAGATTGCGCGGATCCTCGGTGAGGGATAGGGACTTGGCGCCGAAGCCCTTGGAGGAGACGTGCACACGGTCCTCGTCCGCGAGGTACGTCAGCAGACAGGCCGAGCCGTGCAGCTTCTCCGTCAGGACGACGGGCTCGCCCGGCGCGAAGATGTCCGGGTACCGCTGGATGTTCTCGATGTCGACCCAGGACAGCAGATCGGGCGCGGACTGGACGTCGCCGTCCATGGTGGGCGGGATCGGCGGCACCCACTTGACGACTCCCAGCACCTCGGCGAAGTCGGTGCCGTCCGCCGCGGCCCGCGCCAGGTCGACGTCCGCCAGCGCCTTCGGGCGGCACACGAGCCCCTGCGACAGCTCACCGCGCAGTCGTACGGCCTTGATCCGGTCCGACGCGCTGCCCGCGAGACGTCCGGTCAGGCCGAGTTCCTCGATCAGCTCGGCCGGGAGCACGGACTGCTCAGGGATGTAGACGGCGTGCTCGCCGGTGCGGTAGGCGCCCTTGGCGACGACGGCTCGGTACAGGCCCACCTGGGCCAGTTCGAGCGCGTCGGCGTTCGGATGCTCGTGGATGGTCAGCACTTCGGCGGTGACGCGCAGCGTCGACATCGGGACTCCTCAAGTACCTCAGCTGGGTTTCATCGCCCCCAACTCTCCGGAGTGGAAAGGGGTGGAGCGAGCGGATTTGCTGCTGGTAGCGTCGGGCTCTTCGGCCGGCGCGACGCCCGGTGACCGGAGCCCCGACAGGATCACCTCGTATGTCCTCGTCCCCTTCCCCGTCTTCGTCCTCCTCGTCGCCTTTGGAGGCGGCGCGTGCGCGACTGGACGCGGCGGTCGCCCGCGTCCGGTTCGTTTTCGCCGGGATGCGCGTCCTTTCCCAGGAGCCCGCCTGCCCGCACTGCTACACCTCGGACGAACTCGCGCTGCTGCGCACGCCCGACGCGGTTCTGCCCGACTCCCTCATGCGGCACTTCTTCCACGAGTCGCCGGGGTTGATCGACAACTTCGACGAGGTGGTACGGCGGTTGCTGCCGCAGTTCGCCGCGTACCTCGCCGGAGGCCGGTTCAGCGGCATGGGCTACGCGCAGAGCGGACTGGGGCGGGTCGACTGGCGCAACTGGCCGCGCGGACAGGCCGAGGCGATCGAGGAGTTCATCGAGGCCTGGTGGCTCGACTTCCTGCGCGACGACTCGTCGCCGCACGCCGTAGCCGACGTACTGGAGGTCGCCTCCGACATGGCCGGGAGGGTGACGCCGCTGCTGGCACTCTGGGCCGCTGAACCCCGGGGCGGGCGTGCGGACGCGCTGCTGGAGTGCTTCGTCGAGTCCCGCCTCGACGACCTCCTCCAGGACGACCCGACCGTGCTGGGCTTCTGGTGCGACCGCCAGGACCTCGTTGCCGAACTCCAGCAGTGGCTCGTCGACCATGCCGTCGACCGCCTCACCGAGTACGGCACCGACGACGACACCATCATCGAGCTGCTCCACCTCACCCTGCCCCGCACCTCCCGCTAGGGGGTGTCGTTTGGATCACCCCGGGTCCGCGACGCCTGGCACGGCACCTCGCCGCGTTGTCGCATCACCCGAGTACGCCCAGTACGCGGGTCATGCTCCGCCTTGCGATGCACCGCACCGTCCTCGTCACGCCCCGGCCGTGCCCGTAAAACCATCGCCCAGCACCCGCCCCCGAGCATCGACCTGGGCATCGTCAACATCGCCACCACCAGCGACGGCGAGATGATGGCCGGGCGCGAACTGAACCGCATCCGGTCGCGGGAACGGAAACTCCGCAGCAAGCTGCAAGGAAAGAACACCGCGTCCGCCAAGCGCCGGCTGAAGAAGCGGCGCCGCAAGGAGGCGCGGCGGGCGCGGGACATCAACCACAAGATCGCGAAGCATGTGGTGGCCGAGGCGGAACGCACCGGTCGCGGGATCGCCCTGGAAGACCTGACGGGCATCCGCGAACGGGTCCGGCTTCGCAAGCCCCAACGGGCCACCCACTCCAGCTGGGCCTTCGCCCAACTGGGGCAGTTCATCGCGTACAAGGCCCGCCGGGCGGGGGTGCCGGTGGTGTACGTCGATCCGGCGTACACCTCGCGCACCTGCGCCGAATGCGGGCACATCGACAAGGCGAACCGGGTTTCACAGGCCTGGTTCGCGTGCCGGTCCTGCGGCGTCGTTGCGCACGCAGACCGGAACGGCTCCCTCAACATCCGTGCCCGTGCGTGGGAGTTGTGGCGACGCGGGGCACCCGTCAACGGCCCCCGCCCCACCACCGCGGCGCAGACGCTCGGGTGGGGTTGGACGCAAACGCAGTGTCACTGCCAGTGATGCCCGTTGTGCAAGCCCGGGACTCCCGGGTCGTTGACACAGACTTGCACCATGCCTCGATAGTGCCGGACACCACTGACAATCCCGGTGGGCGCAGCGCCCCGACCGGGGCGCGAGGAACTGCGCGCCCAGCCACGAACAGACCGCGGCCGACGACTCACCCGCAGTTCCCGTTCCCAGCCGCTCAACCCAGCGGAGCGCTCACGCCGACACCAGCAGCCGTCCGCGCCTGGCCTCCGCCAGGGCTTCGGGTGTCAGAACGGGCCGCGGTACGACAATTCCGCAGCCCGTGCAGACCGGGCCCGAGGACGGTTCGTGGGCCAGGTCGTATTTCCAAGTGAGGCGCTCACCGGCGCACACCGGGCAGCTCGCGCCCGGCTCGCGCTCCAATGCGGCGATCAGCCGGCGCAGTACCTCGGCCAATGATTCGTGGGGGTGGATCCGCGGGTCGTCGCACCATGCGACGCCGAAACCGCCCCAGGTGAGCCGGTGCCAGTCGTCCACGCTGCCCGGCCTGCGCAGCCCGTCGTGCTTCTCCTTCTTGCGGCGCTGCGCGAACTCGACCTCGTAGGCGAGCCAGACGGACCGGGCCTCCTCCAGCTCGTCCAGTGCGGCCACGAGCCGCGCCGGATCGGGTGAGCGGTCCTCGGGGCCGAACCCGGCCCGGGAACTCAGATGGTCCCAGGTCGCCCGATGTCCGTAAGGGGCGAACCGCTCAAGGCACTTGCGCAGTGAATAGCGCCGCAGTGCCAGATCGCACCTCGGATCGCGCACCTGTCTCGCCAGACTCCGAAAACCGGCCATCGCCCTGCACCTCCGTCACACCTGCACCTGTACTTCGGTCACTTCGGCGTCGTCGTACGGACGTCGCCGAGTAGACGTATCGACACGCGATTCGGCTCCATCCAATTTCCGATGAGCGCCATAAGCGACTCTCCGAACTCCCCCCGGCCTACCTCCCCTCGCTGTCAGAGACCTGTTGAAACGGCTGTGGGATGGGACAGCCGGGCGTCAGTGGCTCGCACAGTCCGGTGATCCCTTGAGGCGATGAACCTGAACAGCCCGGTGATCCTTGAAAAGTTGACGCATGTTCATCTTCAAACTCGGGGATAACCGGCGGTAACGTCCGACCCACCCCCGTCGGGAGGATCCGCCATGCCACGGCGCACCCCACGTATCACCCTCGACAGACTGAGAACTCCCCGAAGATTCCCCAAGTTCCTGGGCGCCGCATCCATCTGCGTCCTCATAGCCGGCCTGCTCTCCCCGCTGACCCAGGCGGCGGCCGCCGACACCACGGCAACCTCGGCCACGCTCGCCGCGAACGACTACTGCGGCGGCCAGTGTTCGGACATCCTCCCGGCCGGCCAGAACGGCAACGCCACCCTCGCCCAGATCCTCCTCAACCAGGCCTTCGGCTCCCAGCCCGCGCACGCCGAGGACCAGCTCGGCCCCTACGCCAACCTGGCCTCGGGTTACTCCACGCTCACCGACGCCAAGATCAACGATTTCTTCAGGGACGCGTCGTTCGGAGTCCCGGCCGACCAGGTCGAGTCGACCACGAACCCCGGTGGCCGCACCGATGTGACGATCGTCCGCGACAAGAAGACCGGCGTTCCGCACATCACCGGCACCACCCGCTACGGCACCGAGTACGGCGCCGGGTACGCCGCCGCCCAGGACCGGCTGTGGCTGATGGACGTCTTTCGGCACGTCGGACGCGGCCAGTTGACCCCCTTCGCCGGCGGGGCCGCCTCCAACCAGGGCCTCGAGCAGGAATTCTGGCGCACCGCGCCCTACACCGAGGCCGATCTGCAGGCCCAGATCGACAACGCCACCTCCAACAACGGCGCCCGCGGTCAGCAGGCCCTCGCCGACGCCAAGGCCTACATCGACGGCATCAACGCCTACATCGACGCCTCCGACAGCGGCCGCTACTTCCCCGGCGAGTACGTCCTGACCGGCTGGAAGGACTCCATCACCAACGCCGGCACCATCCAGCACTTCAAGCTCACCGACCTGGTCGCGCTGGCCTCCGTCATCGGCGCGCTCTTCGGCTCCGGAGGCGGCGGCGAGGTCAACAACGCCATCTCGCTGCTCGCCGCCCAGTCCAAGTACGGCGTGGCCGAGGGCACCAAGGTCTGGGAGTCGTTCCGTGAGCGCAACGACCCCGAGGCGGTGCTGACCGTCCACAACGGCGAGAGCTTCCCGTACGCGACGAAACCCGCCACCGCACAGGGGCAGGCCCTGCCCGACGCCGGCTCGGTGGCCCAGGAGCAGCTGGTCTACGACCGCACCGGCAGCGCGGCCACCACCAGCGCCACCAGCGCTTCGACCACCGCGGCCACCGCCTCCCTCAGCTCGGCCAAGCGAGGCATGTCCAACGCCCTCGTGGTGAGCGGCAAGGCCACCGCAAGCGGCCACCCGATCGCCGTCTTCGGCCCGCAAACCGGCTACTTCGCGCCACAGTTGCTGCTGCTCCAGGAGATCCAGGGCCCGGGCATCAGCGCCCGCGGCGCCTCCTTCGCGGGCTTGAGCATGTACGTCGAACTCGGCCGCGGCCAGGACTACGCGTGGAGCGCCACGACCTCCGGCCAGGACATCATCGACACCTACGCCGTCGAGCTGTGCCAGGACGACTACCACTACCTCTACCACGGCACCTGCACGGCCATGGAGAAGATCGAGCAGACCAACGCCTGGAAGCCGACCACCGCCGACGGCACCGCGGCGGGCTCCTACCGGATGCAGGTCTATCGGACCAAGTACGGCCCGGTGGAGTACCGCGCGACGGTCGGCGGCAAGAAGGTCGCGTACACCACCCTGCGCTCCTCCTACATGCACGAGGCCGACTCGATCATCGGGTTCCAGATGCTCAACGACCCGGACTACGTGAAGAGTCCGGGGACCTTCCAGAGCGCGGTGCAGCACATCAACTACACCTTCAACTGGTTCTACGCCGACTCCACGCACACCGCGTACTACAACAGCGGCGACAACCCGGTGCGGGCCACCGGCATCGACGCCGAGTTCCCGGTCTGGGCGCAGGCCGCGTACGAGTGGCAGAACTGGGACCCGGCCACGAACACCGCCTCCTACACGCCGCCCGCCGCCCACCCCAACTCCATCGACCAGGACTACTACATCTCTTGGAACAACAAACAGGCCAAGGACTACACCGCTTCCTCCTGGGGCAACGGCTCCGTCCACCGCGGCAACCTCCTGGAGGACCGCGTGAAGAAACTGGTGGCCGCGGGCGGGGTGACCAGAGCGTCGCTCACCAAGGCGATGGCCGACGCCGCGGTGGCCGATCTACGGGCCGAGGACGTGCTGCCGAAACTGCTGAAGGTCATCAACAGTTCGACGGTCACGGACACCACGGCCGCGGCGGCGGTCAGCAAGCTCTCCACGTGGGTGACGGCCGGTGCAAAGCGGACGGAGACCTCGGCGGGCTCCAAGGCCTACGCCAACGCCGATGCGATCCGCATCCTGGACGCCTGGTGGCCGCTGCTGGTGAAGGCGGAGTTCGAACCGGGCCTCGGCACCGACCTGTACACCGCCATTTCCACCAACCTCCCCATCGACGAGTCGCCGTCGGCCGCGCACGGCCCGACCGGCGCACACGCCGGTAGCTCCTTCCAGTACGGCTGGTGGAGCTATGTCGACAAGGACATCCGGTCGGTGCTGGGGGAGTCGGTGCAGGGCGGTCTGGCACAGAAGTACTGCGGAGGCGGCGGTCTCAGCGCCTGCCGGGACATCCTGATCAGCACGCTCAAGGAGGCGGCGGGCAAGACCGCCGCGCAGGTCTATCCCGGCGACGACCAGTGCGCGGCGGGCAACCAGTGGTGCGCCGACTCGGTCGTCCAACGGACGCTCGGCGGCATCAAGCACTACAACATCAGCTGGCAGAACCGGCCGACCTACCAGCAGGTGGTGGAGTTCACGTCGCACCGGTAAGGGTGAGGGTGCCCATCTGCCCACGGGTGTTGGCCAACAGGCGCTGCATCTACGCTTGTTGGCCGACACCAGCTGTAGGCGCATCAGCTCACTGGGGCAGAGGATCGGCCGTAGCCTGGCTCATCCGTAGAGGAGGTATGTCTTCCGCGTCCGCCGGAAGGCACTCAACTCGTTCTGCCAGGCAGCCACGATCTCATCGGTCGTCGCCCCCGCGTCGATCATCGTGCGCACGCTCGTGGAGCCGGTCAGTTTGTCGATCCAGTTGTCGGAGCGCCAAGCGAAACCGCTCCAGACCTTCTTGGCGGTCACCAGCAGCGCGATGCCGGTGCGGACAGGGTCGTACGCGGCCCGGTCGTGCACATGGATCTGGACGCCGCCGATCGTCTTGCCCTGGAACTTGGAGAAGGTGGGGGCGAAGTACGCCTCCCTGAAGTGCACACCGGGCAGCTCGAGTCGATTGACCGCATCGGCCCACCGCCGGTCGATCCCCTCCGCGCCGAGCAGTTCGAACGGGCGGGTCGTGCCGCGTCCCTCCGACAGGTTCGTCCCCTCGAAGAGGCCGGTCCCGGAGTACACCAGGGCGGTGTCGGCCGTCGGCATGTTCGGGCTCGGTGGCACCCAGGGGAGGCCGGAGGCGTCGTGGAAGTCCGACCGTTTCCAGCCGGTCATCAGTACGGTGTCCAGCGCCACCGGCTTCGTCAGGAACTCCCCGTTGAACAGCTGCGCCAGCTCCGCGACCGTCATGCCGTGCGCCTGCGCGATGGGCTGCCGTCCGACGAACGTCGCGAACTCCTTGTGCAGAACCGGCCCTTGGGCCGCCCGCCCGGTCACGGGGTTCGGCCGGTCGAGGACCACGAGGTGCTTGCCCGCGAGTTGTGCGGCCTCCATGCAGTCGTACAGCGTCCAGATGTACGTGTAGAAGCGCGCGCCCACGTCCTGGATGTCGAAGACGACGGTGTCCACGCCCGAGGCCGTGAAGATGTCGGCAAGCGGCTGACCGCTCTTCAAGTACGTGTCGTAGACGGGCAGTCCGGTCGCGGGGTCGTCGTGGCGGCCCTCGGAGCCGCCCGCCTGCGCGGTGCCGCGGAAGCCGTGTTCCGGGCCGAAGACGGCGATCAGGTCCACGCGGTCGTCGGCGTGCATGACATCGACGATGTGGCGTACTCCCCCACTCTCGGCTCCGCTCGAGCGGGAGGGGCCCCCACTGGTGACGCCGGTGGGGTTCGTGACGATGCCGATCCGCCGGCCGCGGAGGGTGGCGTAGCCGGTTGCCTGGAGGTGCTCGAAGCCGGTGCGGAGGGGCCGGCCGGGGGCTGCGGTGGCTGCGGTGGCGGGGGTGGCCGCGAGGCCGGCTGCGGCGGTGGCTGTGAGCAGGGCTCGTCGGGACAGGCGCATGGGGACCTCCGTGATGGCGGAAGGCTGGCTCAGGCACGTTAGGGCCTGTCCGGCGGATCATGCCGGAGACGCGGGGTCTGGCGCCGCCGCTTCCCTCCGACTTGATCCGCCGGGCAGGCCCTAAGCGCTCCCGCAGAGGATCGTACGCAGCAGAGGCCGTCTGTCGCCTGTCGCGCGTATGCGGCGGAGCCGCATACGCAGCAGCCCCGCGCCCCTCCCTGGACGAAGCTGCCCCTTCCCTCTCAACATACCGACTGGTTAGTCTGGCGTCGCAGAGCCGATTCGCGTCGCGTCGAAGGAGACCGATGGTGGAAGCCGTGCAGGATGCGGGAGTGGTCGTCACCGGAGCGGGGGGCGGCATCGGGGCCGCGCTGGCCCGTCGTTTCGCCGCCGAGGGCGCCAGGGTCGTCGTCAACGACCTGGACGTCGCCAAGGCCAAGGCGGTGGCCGACGAGATCGGCGGCATCGCGGTCCCGGGCGACGCGTCCGCGATCGTCGCCGAGGCCCGGGAAGCGCTCGGTGGCACGGTGGACGTCTACTGCGCCAACGCGGGGCTCGCCTCGGCCGGCAGCGAGGGGGCCGACGGGAAGGTCTGGGCGCTCGCCTGGGACGTCAACGTGATGGCGCACGTCCGCGCGGCCGAGGAGCTCCTGCCGGCCTGGCTGGAGCGCGGCAGCGGCCGGTTCATCTCCACGGTCTCCGCCGCCGGACTGCTCACCATGATCGGCGCCGCGCCCTACAGCGTCACCAAGCACGGCGCGTACGCCTTCGCCGAGTGGCTCTCACTGACGTACCGCCACCGCGGTCTGAAGGTCCACGCGATCTGTCCGCAGGGCGTGCGCACCGACATGCTCGACGCCACCGGCAGCGCGGGCGACCTCGTCCTCCAGCCGACCGCCATCGAGCCCGAGGCCGTCGCGGACGCCCTCTTCGCGGGGATCGAGGAGGACCGCTTCCTGATCCTGCCGCACCCCGAGGTCGCCGGGTACTACCAGGTGCGGGCCACCGACCCGGACCGCTGGCTGACCAACATGAACCACATCCAGCAGAAGTGGGAGGCGGGCCGGTGACCACCTATGCCGACCGGCCCTGGGTGGCCCTCCTCGACGATGCCCAGAGCGGCCCCGTGAGCCCCGCCGACTCCCTGGTCCACGCCCTGCGCGGGGCCGTGGCGGACACCTCGGGCCGCACCGCCCTCGCCTACTTCGACGGGCGGCTGACCTACCGCGAGGTGGACGAACTGAGCGATTCCGTCGCCGGGCACCTCGCCGCCCGTGGCCTGGGGCGCGGCGACCGGGTCGCGATCCTGCTGCAGAACTCCCCGCACTTCGTGCTGGCGCTGCTCGGCGCCTGGAAGGCGGGCGCGACGGTCGTGCCGGTCAACCCGATGTACAAATCGGGCGAGGTCCGCCATGTGCTGCACGACGCGGAAGCGAGCGCCCTGGTGTGCTCCGACCGCGCGTGGGAGTCGTATCTGCGCGAGACGGCGGCCGACTCACCCGTGCGCATCGCACTCACCGCCTGTGAGTTGGATCTCCAAACCCGCAACGACGCGCGCGTGCTGGGCTTCGAGCGGCTGCCGCAGGCCGCGGACGCCGACGATCTGGTGACGGTGGCCAGGCAGGGACACAAGGCCCCTGAGGGGCGTGACGTCGGCCCGTCCGACATCGCGCTGATCAGCTACACCTCCGGGACGAGCGGCACCCCCAAGGGCGCCACCAACACCCACGGCAACATCATGTACAACGCCGAGCGGCAGCGGACGGGCCTGGGGCTCTCCGAGGCGCCCGTCTACTTCGCGATGGCGCCCCTGTTCCACATCACCGGGATGGTCTGCCAGCTCGCCGCGTGCCTGAACAGCGCGGGCACGCTCGTTCTCGCGTACCGCTTCGAGGCGGGGGCCGTCCTCGACGCGTTCGCCGAGCACCGGCCCGTGTACACGGTCGGCCCCTCGACCGCCTTCATGGCCCTGGCCGCCCACCCCTCCGTCACCCCCGACCACTTCTCGTCCTTCGTGAACATCTCCTCCGGCGGCGCACCGCTGCCGCCCGCGCTGGTGGAGAAGTTCCGGGCCGGTTACGGGCCCTACATCCGCAATGGCTACGGGCTCACCGAGTGCACCGCGCCCTGCGCCTCCGTGCCGCCGGGCCGGGAGGCTCCCGTCGACCCGGTCTCGGGGACACTGGCCGTCGGCGTACCGGGCCCCGACACGGTCGTACGCATCGTCGACGACCTCGGCCGGGACGTGCCGTTCGGGGAGCAGGGCGAGATCCTTGTACGAGGCCCACAGGTCGTGCCCGGCTACTGGCGTCGCCCCGAAGCCACCGCCGAGACCTTCCCGGACGGCGAGCTGCGCACCGGCGACATCGGATTCATGGATTCCCAGGGCTGGCTCTACGTGGTCGACCGCAAGAAGGACATGATCAACGCGTCCGGCTTCAAGGTGTGGCCGCGTGAGGTCGAGGACGTGCTCTACACGCACCCCGCGGTCCGTGAGGCGGCCGTCGTCGGCATCCCCGACGGCTACCGCGGGGAGACCGTGAAGGCGTACATCAGCCTGCGTCCGGGAGCCGAAGAGGACCCCGACGCGCTCGCCGCCTATTGCAAGGAGAGACTGGCCGCTTACAAATATCCGCGGCAGGTGGAGATCCTGCCCGATTTGCCGAAGACGGCGAGTGGGAAGATCCTCCGTCGGGAACTGCGTTCCCGGTCGCACGACTCTCAGTAGACGACGCTTGTCACTCGACTCGCTCGACAACCCTCGGAAGGCAGGTGGCGGCAGTGCCCAGGACGACGGACGGAGACGGTACGCCCGTCCCGCAGCGGCTTCTGGCCGCCGCCACCCGGCTCTTCGCCGAGCGGGGGTACGACCGCACGTCCGTACAGGAGATCGTCGAGGCGGCGGGCGTCACCAAGGGCGCGCTCTATCACTACTTCGGCTCCAAGGACGACCTCCTGCACGAGGTGTACGCGCGCGTGCTGCGCATTCAGCAGGAGCGTCTGGACGCCTTCGCGGATTCCGACGCGCCCGTCGAGGAGCGGTTGCGGGGTGCCGCTGCGGACGTCGTCGTCACCACGATCGACAACCTCGACGACGCGGCGATCTTCTTCCGCTCCATGCACCATCTCAGCCCCGAGAAGGACAAGCAGGTGCGCGCCGAGCGGCGTCGCTACCACGAGCGGTTCCGCGCGCTCGTCGAGGAGGGCCAGAAGAAGGGCGTCTTCTCCACGGCCACCCCCGCGGACCTGGTCGTCGACTACCACTTCGGCTCCGTGCATCACCTGTCGACCTGGTACCGGCCGGACGGCCCGCTCAGCCCGCAAGAAGTCGCCGACCACCTCGCCGACCTCCTGCTCCGCGCCCTGCGCCCGTAGCGCCGGGCCAGGCACAGAGTTTTTCGCCCCCGCCGCCCCTGCCCGTCCCATCCTTCTGGGGCTCCGCCCCAGACCCCGCCAGGCATCCCAGCCCGTCATGGGGGTCCCCCTGCTCGAGCGAAGCCGAGAGCTTGGGGGAGTTCGAGGACGAGCCCTTCGGGCGAAGCGGGGGTCCGGGGGCGGAGCCCCCGGGTATGGGACGGGTAGGGGCGGCGGGGGCGAACAACAGACCGCGCCGGCCCGGCCGACCCCCGCCACCCCGGAGGATCACACGTACTTCTTGATCTCCCGCCGAGCCAACGACCGCTGGTGCACCTCGTCCGGACCGTCCGCGAGCTTCAACGTCCGCGCACTCGCCCAGAGCTCGGCCAGCGGAAAGTCCTGACTGACACCCCCCGCCCCGTGCAACTGGACCGCCTTGTCGAGGATGTCGACAACCGTACGGGGCGTGGCGATCTTGATGGCCTGGATCTCGGTGTGGGCGCCCCTGTTGCCGACCGTGTCCATCATCCAGGCGGTCTTCAGGACCAGCAGACGAAGCTGTTCGACGGCTACGCGCGCGTCGGCGATCCAGTTCTGGACCACGCCCTGCTGGGCCAGCGGCTTGCCGAAGGCCGTACGGGACACGGCCCGCCGGCACATCAGCTCGATCGCCCGCTCGGCCATCCCGATCAGCCGCATGCAGTGGTGGATGCGGCCGGGGCCGAGCCGCGCCTGGGCGATGCCGAAGCCGCCGCCCTCCTCGCCGATCAGATTGCTGACGGGGACGCGTACGTGGTCGAAGACGACCTCCGCGTGCCCGCCGTGAGAGTGGTCCTCGTAGCCGTACACCTGCATGGCCCGCCGGACGTCGACGCCCGGGGTGTCGCGCGGGACGAGCACCATCGACTGCTGGCGGCGGATGTCCGCGCCCTCGGGGTCCGTCTTGCCCATCACGATGAAGATCTTGCAGTCGGGGTTCATCGCCCCGGAGATGTACCACTTGCGGCCGGTGATGACGTAGTCGTCGCCGTCGCGCTCGATGAGCGTGGTGATGTTCGTGGCGTCGGAGGAGGCCACCTCCGGCTCGGTCATCGCGAACGCCGAGCGGATCTCACCGGCGAGCAGCGACTCCAGCCACTGCTTCTTCTGCCGCTCGTCGCCGAACTGCGTGAGCACCTCCATGTTGCCGGTGTCCGGCGCGGCGCAGTTCAGCGCGGTGGGCGCCAAATGCGGGCTGCGGCCGGTGATTTCGGCGAGCGGCGCGTACTGGAGGTTGGTGAGCCCGGCCCCGTACTCGGAATCGGGAAGGAAGAGGTTCCACAGGCCCTGCCTGCGGGCCTCGGCCTTCAACTCCCCGACCACGGCGGGTGTGTCCCACGGAGAGGCCAGCCGTGCGCGCTGCTCCTCGGCGACCGCCTCCGCCGGATAGACGTACTCGTCCATGAAGGCGAGCAGCTTCCCGCGCAGTTCCTCGGTGCGCGCGTCGAATGCGAAGTCCATGCTCGATCAGCCTTCCTGGGAGCCTTCGTGAAGAGTGGTCAGACCGTGCTCGATGAAGAAGGGGACCAGTTCACCGATGCGGTCGAAGCCCGCGCCGACCGTCTGGCCGAGCGTGTAGCGGTAGTGGATGCCCTCCAGGATCACAGCGAGCTTGAACCAGGCGAACGCCGTGTACCAGGCCACGTCGGACACGTCGCGCCCCGAGCGCGCGGCGTATCGCTCGACGATCTCGGCCGGGTCCGGGTGACCGGCGGCCGAAGCGGTCGTGCTGATGGGGGAGCCGGGAAGATCCAGAGGCGCGCTGTACATCACCAGGAGCCCCAGGTCGGTGAGCGGATCGCCGAGCGTGGACATCTCCCAGTCCAGGATCGCCTTGATCCGGTCGTCCTCGCCGATCAGCACGTTGTCCAGCCGATAGTCGCCGTGCACGACGGCGGGCGCGGGGGAGTGCGGCAACGCGCGCCCGAGCGCCGCGTGCAGTTCGTCGATCCCGGCCAGTTCGCGGTTGCGGGACGCGTCCAACTGCTTGCTCCAGCGGCGCAGTTGCCGGTCGAGGAAGCCCTCCGGGCGTCCGAAGTCCGCGAGGCCGACTTCGGCGGGATCCACGGCGTGCAGTTCGACGAGCGTGTCGACGAGCCCGAGCACCGCGTCCCGGGTGCGCGCCGGGCCGAGCGGGGCGAGCTGCTCGGCCGTGCGATAGGGGACGCCTGTGACGAACTCCATCACGTAGAAGGGCGAGCCGAGGACCGACTCGTCCTCGCACAGCAGTACCGGGCGCGGTACCGGGACGGCCGTCGGATGCAATGCGCTGATCACCCGGTGTTCGCGCTTCATGTCGTGCGCGGTGGCCAGCACATGCCCCAGTGGAGGCCGTCGTACGACCCATTTCGTGGTGCCGTCCGTCACCGCGTAGGTGAGGTTCGACCGTCCGCCCTCGATCAGCCGGCCGGTCAGGGGGCCGTGCACCAGACCGGGCTGCTCACCGTCGAGCAGGCCGCGCAGCCGGTCGAGATCGAGACCTGGCGGGTGGTCGGGGCTCATCGTTTCTCCTTCGCGCACGGAAGCCGGACGTGACCATGATGCCGACCAGTCGGTATGTCGTCCAGGGTGTGCGCGAAACGTGATCGGGGTCTCTCCTTCCGGGGGGAGACCCCGATCGGTCGACCGCCTAGTGATCGTCCCAGTGGCCCTCGTGTGCGGCGTGCCGGTGGCCGTCGTGCAGATAGTCGAGGTGGTCGCCGTGCTCGACCGTGGGGTGTCCGCAGCCCGTGCCGTGCTGGTGGCCGTGTGCGTCGTGCGCCATATGGCCACTCGGCTCGCACTCGTCCCAGTGTCCGGAGTGCTCCCGGTGCAGATGGCCGTCGTGGGCGTAGTCGACGTGGTCCCCGTGCGGCACCTCCGCGTGCCCGCAGCCCGGGCCGTGGGTGTGCTGATGGGCCGTGTGTTCCAGGTGGAGGGTGGTCATGGTGCTCACCTTCGTCAGTGGCGTGGGGTGACGCCTCAGGCTAGCGGCAGAAACCACCCAATATCGGACTATTTCGACCAGTCGGTTGGGTCGGGTTCGACCTGTCGGTCAGGTCGGGTGCTCAGAACACCAGCGCCACCGCGCACACCGCGAGGGCGACCGTGTACAGGGTCGCCGCCGTCGCGTGCCGCGGGGCGAGCGCGGGTGGGCCGTCGGAGCCGGAGGCCGCGAGCACCTGAATGCGACGGTGCGCGATCGTCAGGAAACCCAGCCAGAGCCCGCAGCACAGGGCGCAGGCCACGACCGCGATCGCCGACGGGCCGCCGTGCAGGGCCGCCTTCGCCGCGAGCACGGCGACGACGGTGCTCGCCAGGGTCGTACGCCGCCACGCGAGCCGCGTACGCTCCGGCTGCAGCCCCGGGTCGCGCTCCGGGGCGGGTGCCGTCACCCTTCCCAGCCGACGAGAACGACCACGACCATCGCGAGGGCCACGACCGCCACGGCGATGCTCAGCAGTGCGGGGAAGCGGGACACCGGCAGGTCTTCCCCTCTGCGCATCGCCCGCTCGCACGCCACCCAGTGATTGACGGCGCGCAGCGAGCAGAGCACGCCCGCCGCCAGCAGGGCCAGCGCCAGACCGACCCGCCATCCCCAGCGCAGATCCGGCAGGAACTGATCCACGGCGAAGCCCCCGCCGATCAGCGCCAGCGCGGTGCGCAGCCACGCCAGAAAGGTCCGCTCGTTCGCCAGTGAGAACCGGTAGTCGGGCGTCCCGCCCTCCTCCCGAACCCTCTGGGGCGCAAACCACAGGCGGACGTTCCGTACGAGTTCGATCACGCCCAGGACCCTACCGGGGAGTGTTGTCGGTGCAGGTCGTCACGGTCCCGGACCGAATCCCTCGGACCAGGCGTCACGCCCGCCCCGTCCGTCCCTCCGGGCGTCGGTCGCCGCGCCCGGAGGGGCTCAGCCCACTCAGCCCACTCGGCCCGTCGCGCGATAGTCCTTCAGCCGCTGATACGCGGCCAGACCGTCCGGCACCCACGTCCAGTCCGTCAGGCGTCGCTCCACGTCCTCCACGGCGAGGAAGTCGTGCCAGGCGACCTCCTCCACCTGTGGGCTCACCGGGAGGTCGCAGCGCACCTCGTAGACGGCGGACCACCAGGTCCGGCCGGCGCCGTTGTCGTAGAGGAACTTGAAGAGAGGGACGGGCCGGGGGAGACCGGAGACACCGAGTTCCTCCTCGGCCTCGCGCAGGGCCGCGGTGTCGTAGGACTCGCCCGCGCCCACGACCCCGCCCACGAACATGTCGTACAGGGAGGGAAAGACGAGCTTCGTGGGTGTGCGTCGGTGCACGAAGAGCCGGCCCTCGGCATCCCGGGCCTGGATGAACACGCACCGGTGGCGAAGGCCACGCGCATACGCCTCTCCGCGCGGGGACTGCCCGATGACCACGTCGTTCTCGTCCACGATGTCGAGGATCTCGTCAGCGGCACTCATGGTCATATCCAAGCAGCCCCGAGAATCCGGCACCGCCCGAGGCGTCCGCACCGGGCCTGCACCGCCCGTGTCACCGCCCGCCCCGCCGACGTACGGCAACCGGACCCGCCCACAGCATCTGTGCCTGCGCCGGGCGTCCTCAACGCGGCTGGAGATCGACCGCCCGCTCCGTCTTCGCGGTGCCGGGCGGCATCGCGGGGTGCAGGCCGAGCAGCACGATGCCCGCCACGACCGCCGCGAGCCCCGCCGCCTCCCAGGCCAGCGCCCCCGCGTCCATGCGCAGCCGGTCCCCGAGGAACCCGACCCCGCAGATGATCCCGGCCAGCGGCTGCGCCGCGGTGAGTGCGGGCAGCGACATCCGCAGCGGTGCCGTCTCGAAGGCGCTCTGCACCAGCACCAGCCCCGTCACACCGAGCACCAGCACCCCGTACGGCTGCCAGCCGGTGAGCAGCTCGCCCCAGCCGCCCTCGCCGAATCGCTGGCCGCTGACCCGGGTGAGCGCGTCCTGTACGCCGTACAGCAGGCCCGCGGCCAGCGAGAGCAGCACCGGCGTGGCGCTCAGCCGGGACGACCGCTTCGCGTAGGCGGTCAGCAGCAGCGCGAGCCCCACCATGATTCCGATGATCAGCCAGTGCCGCAGCGGATCGGTGATATCGTCGCCGCCCTTCGGCCGGCCCGCGACGATGAACGCCGTGACCCCGCCGGCGAGCAGCAGGAGCCCGGCCCAGCCCTGGCGGCCCAGCGGCTGCTTGGTCTGGTGGCGGGAGAGTGCGAGCGCGAACAGCAGGTTCGTCGCGAGGAGCGGTTCCACCAGGGAGAGCTCGCCCTTGCCCAGGGCGATCGCGCCGAGCACCATGCCGCACACCATCAGCCCGATGCCGCCCAGCCACCGGGGTACCCGGATGAGGTCGAGCAGCAGGCGGGGGGAGAGGAAGTCGCTGAGCGGGGCGTGTGAGGCGGCGTTCTGCTGGAGTACGAAGCCGAAGCCCAGGCAACAGGCAGCGCTCACCGCGAGGACCAGAACGAGAACCGACACGCTGTGTACCTCAATACGTCGGGGACAGAACGGGCCACGGATGCGTATCCCGCCGACTGTAGTGCCGCGATCCGGGGCGCGCACGGGAGTACCCGCAACGGGGCGGTTGACTCGGTCACTCCTCTTGCCGAAGGATCTGACCGATCAGTAACAACGACTGGTCGACCGGCGCCCATGCCTGATCCACCAGTACCGATGTCTTGAGTACCACTGTCTCATCAACACGTGACTATTCCGACGACTCGTGACGAAGCCGACATGAGCCGCCGGATGGCGAGAGGACGGCCGATGGCCTACGACGCAGATGTGATCGTGATCGGAGCGGGTCTCGCGGGGCTCGCCGCGACCGCGGAACTCGTGGACGCCGGCCGCAAGGTGATCCTCCTCGACCAGGAGCCGGAGCAGTCGATCGGCGGCCAGGCACACTGGTCCTTCGGCGGCCTCTTCTTCGTGGACTCGCCCGAGCAGCGCCGGATGCGGATCAAGGACAGCCACGCGCTCGCCCTCCAGGACTGGATGGGCACGGCCGCCTTCGACCGCCCCGAGGACCACTGGCCGCGCCGCTGGGCCGAGGCGTACGTGGACTTCGCGGCCGGCGAGAAGCGGTCCTGGCTGCACCGGCAGGGCGTCCGCTTCTTCCCGGTGGTCGGCTGGGCCGAGCGCGGCGGCTACGACGCCAACGGGCACGGGAACTCCGTGCCGCGCTTCCACATCACCTGGGGGACCGGGCCCGGTCTGGTCGCCCCCTTCGAGCGGCGGGTGCGGGCGGGCGTCGCGCGCGGTCTGGTGCAGCTCAAGTTCCGTCACCGTGTCACCGGTCTGTCCCGCAGCGCGGGCGCCGTCGACACCGTCACCGGCGAGATCCTGGAGCCGTCGGGCATAGCGCGCGGTCAGGCCAGCAGCCGCACGGTCACCGGCGCGTTCGAGCTCAAGGCCCAGGCGGTGATCGTCACGTCGGGCGGTATCGGCGGCAACCACGACCTGGTCCGCGCCAATTGGCCCGAGCGGCTGGGCACTCCGCCCGAGAAGATGATCTCCGGCGTCCCCGCGCACGTCGACGGAAAGATGCTCGCGATCACCGAGGAGGCGGGCGCCCACCTCATCAACCGCGACCGCATGTGGCACTACACCGAGGGCATCCAGAACTGGAACCCGATCTGGGAGAACCACGGCATCCGCGTCCTGCCCGGCCCGTCCTCGCTCTGGCTGGACGCCCGCGGCAACCGGCTGCCGGTGCCGCTCTTTCCCGGCTTCGACACCCTCGGCACGCTCGAGCACATCATGAAGACCGGCTACGACTACACGTGGTTCGTGCTCGACCAGAAGATCATCGGCAAGGAGTTCGCGCTCTCCGGCTCGGAACAGAATCCGGACCTGACGGGCAAGTCGATCAAGGACGTGATCGGGCGGGCGCGCGCCGATGTGCCAGGGCCGGTCAAGGCGTTCATGGACAACGGCGCGGACTTCGTCGTCGAGAAGGACCTGACCGCGCTCGTCCGCGGCATGAACGCGCTCTCCAAGGAGCCGCTGATCGACGAGGCCGCGCTGCGCCGCGAGATCGTCGCGCGCGACCGGGAGATCGCCAACCCCTTCACCAAGGACCTCCAGGTGACGGCGATCCGCGGCGCCCGCAACTACCTCGGCGACAAGCTGATCCGTACGGCCACCCCGCACCGCATCCTCGACCCCAAAGCGGGCCCGCTGATCGCCGTCCGCCTCCACATCCTCACCCGCAAGACCCTCGGCGGTCTGGAGACCGACCTCTCCTCGCGCGTCCTGACCGAGGGCGGCGACCCGCTGGCGGGGCTGTACGCGGCGGGGGAGGCCGCCGGATTCGGCGGCGGCGGGGTCCACGGCTACCGCTCCCTCGAAGGTACGTTCCTGGGCGGCTGCCTGTTCTCCGGCCGCACGGCGGGCCGCTCGGCGGCCAAGGCCGTGAGCTGACCCCACGGGCGGTTTCTTGGCTCGGGCTGGTGCGGGGCGCCGGGGTTCTTCCGAGGGAGCCGTTCCCGGGCGTGGCCGGTCTCTCGGGTCGGCCGTCCGGGACGCGGCGGGTTGCTTGATCAACTCCGGTGTCCGCAGGGCAAGTTGGTGGGTGCGGAGCGTCGGATACCACTTGACTAAAACCCTCAGCCAAGGGTTTGCTGTGCGTGATCACATACTGACTAGCCGCGTCTGTGAGGAAGCCCCGCGGTGTCGCCACCCCCGCCTTCCCTCGGCCGCGGTCGCAAGCGCGCGGCCCAGGTCTTCGACGCCGCCCTCGACGACGCCGAACTCGTCGCCGCGCGCGCCTCGTTGGCCCAGGGGCGGTGGACCGCGGTCCGCGCGCTGCTCGCTGCGACCGGCGACGACTGGGACCGTCGCGGACACCGCGTCACCGTCCTCGCGCAGGAGTCCGCCGCCCTCGCCTGGGCCCGCGACTGGCAGCTCGCCGAACCCGAGTCCGCCGACGCCGCCGCACTGCTCGCCTGTGCCACCGTCCAGCGCGCCCTGAACCGTAAGGATGACCCGGAGCGGGCCCGTGAGGCCTGCCACACCGCGGCCGCGCTCGCGCCCGCCGACCCCACGCCCTGGCTCGGCCTGCTGATCCTGGAGCGCTCCCTCGGTAGCGAGGGCGACGTGGTCAGGCTCTTCGACGAGGTGCGCCACCGCTATCCCGACCACCACCACGCCCACCACCTGATGGTCGCCCGGCTCGCCGAGCGCCGCGCGCAGGCGGGGCAGGACCCGCTGCACGAGGTCTACGACTTCGCGAACTGGGCGGCCGAACAGGCGCCCGCCGACTCGCCGTTGGCCATTCTCCCCGTCGTCGCGCACGCGGAGCGCTACCGCGTGCTCGCCACCATCGGCAGCGAGCCCGCCGATCCGGTCGCCTCCGGGCACTGGGTCGGGCGCCGGGCCCGGCAGGTGATGAAGGCCGCGTTCGACTGGTGGCTGGAGTGGGAGCGCGAGGACCACCCGCGCCGTCACCTCGACCTCAACTTCCTCGCCCACGCCAAGTTCTGCGAGGGCCGGGGCGCCGAGGCCGCCGCCCTGTTCCACCGCATCGGCCCGCACGCCACCCCGGTGCCGTGGTCGTACCCGGACCGCGACCCGTGCAAAGCCTTCCGTGCCGCACGCGCCAGCGCGCTCGGCGCGGCGTGAACTACCTCCCGAGAACCTCGGGACCCGAGAACCCCGAGAACCGTGACCACCACCGGCCATCCGAAAGGACAACCCCGCGATGACGACGGGCAGTTCGAGCACATCGAGCACATCGGGCAGTGCGAGCACGGGTAGACCCGCTGTCGCCGACGGCGGCGGCATCAGTACCTTCAAGGGGCAGGACCGCGCCCTGCGCGCCAACCGGCTGGGTACGGGGGGCCTGCTCCTGTCCGTCCTCGCGGCGACCGCCCCGCTCATGGTGGTCGCGGGTGTCATGCCCACGGCATTCGCGGTGATGGGCATCGTCGGGGAGCCGCTGATCTTCGTCATCCTCGGCGTGGTGCTCGTGCTCTTCAGCATCGGGTACGCCGAGATGAGCCGCCACGTCCACAACGCGGGCGCCTTCTACGCGTACGTCGCCCGCGGTCTCGGCGGCACCGCGGGCGCGGGCGCCGCCGGGGTCGCGCTCGTCGCCTACAGCGCGCTGCAGGTCGGCATCTACGGCATCTTCGGCTTCGAGGTGTCCGGGCTGTTCGCCACCTATCTCGAACTCGAAGTCGCCTGGTGGATACCGGCGTTGGCCGCCGTGCTCGTGGTCGGCGCGCTCTCCTGGCTGAAGATCGACGTCAACGCGCGGGTGCTCGGTGTCCTGCTGGTCGTCGAGGTGGCGCTCGTCGTCATCTTCGACATCGCAGCCGTCGCCGACCCCGCCAAGGAGGGCCTGTCGCTGCACGCCTTCAACCCCGACACGCTCACCGGGGCGGGCGTCGGCACCGCGCTGTGCTTCTGCATCGCCGCCTTCACCGGCTTCGAGCAGGCACCGGTGTACGCCGAGGAGACCAGCCGCCCGCACATCCTCGTACCGCGTGTGATGTTCCTGGCGATCGGCTTCGTCGCCGTCTTCTTCGCGGTCAGCTCCTGGGCGCTGACGGTCGCCGCGGGACCCTCCGGGATCGTCGGGGCCGCGCAGGAGCAGAGCGCCGGACTGCTGTTCTTCCTCACCGAGTCGCGCCTCGGCGGCACCTTCACGGACGTCCTGCACGTCCTCTTCGTGACCGGCATGTTCGCGGCGCTGCTCAGCTTCCACAACGTCGTGGCGCGGTACGCGTTCGCCATGGGCCGCGAAGGACTGCTGCCCCCTGTCTTCGGCCGGACCACCGGCACGAGCGGCGCCCCCGGCACGGGCTCGCTCCTGCAGACCGCCGTCTCCCTGATCGTGCTGGTCGCCTTCGCGGTGACCGACGACAAGCCGGTCGGCGACCCGACGGCGCCCGTGCTGCACCTGTTCACGTGGGCCGGCAATGTCGGAGCGCTCGGCGTCATCCTGCTCATGGCGGCGGCCTCGGTCTCGGTCATCGTGTTCTTCGTCCGCCGCGGAGCCGCACGGGCCCAGGCCTGGCGGCTGGCCACCTCGGCGATCGCCGGCGTCGCGCTCCTCGTGATCGCGGGCTACACGGTCAAGGACTTCGACATCCTGGTCGGGGCCGGTCCGGACTCCGCGCTGAGCTGGGTACTGCCCGCCGTCATCGCGGCCGCCCTGGTCATCGGCGTGATCCAGGGCCTGGTACTGCGCTCCCGCAAGCCCGAGACGCATGCGCGGATCGGACTCGGCAACGAGGCGTTCCAACTGGACAAGGCGGCGGAGTCCGCGTCCTGACCCGGGACCCGACCTGAGAACCGGGTAAGAAGTGGTGACAGAAATCTGACGAGTACCCGCTGCCGCTGGCCTGAAGGGGGTCGCGGGTGCTCGTATGGATGAGTGAACCCTGAACAGCCCGCAGAGCAGGGACCGAACCGTCCCCGGTCGCACACCCCGGCAGCCCCCGGGGCACGGGATCCGCAAGCCCCCGGGACCTGTGTGCCCAAAGCCCCGGAGGCGCGGGAGCCCGAACACGCCGAACACCCCGAAGAGCGTGGCGCGCCGGTCGGCCGCCGGCTCCTGCTCGGCACGCTGGGACTCGGTGCGCTCGGCGTGCTGGCCGCGCCCACGCTCCAACGCGGCCTCGAGTCCCTCTTCGCCGACGACCCCACGGGCCTGACCGACCTGCTCCCCAACGGCGGCGGCTTCCGCTACTACTCCGTGACCGCGTCGGTCCCGCACAAGAGCCCGGCGGACTACCGCCTCACCATCGACGGCCTGGTCGACCACCCCCGCAGCTACACCCTGGCCGACCTCCAGGCACTGCCCCAGACCCGGCTCGTGCACGACGTCCAGTGCGTCACCGGCTGGCGGGTCCCGAGCACGCCCTTCGAGGGGGTACGGCTGTCCCACCTCCTCGACGCCGCGGGAGTACGCTCCACCGCCGGCGCGATCCGGTTCACCTGCTTCGACGGGGCCTACACGGAGAGCCTCACGCTGCGGCAGGCCCGCCGCTCCGACGTGCTGGTGGCGCTCCGTATGCAGGACAAGGACCTCGGCCACAACCACGGCGGCCCCGTCCGCCTCTACGTCGCCCCGATGTACTTCTACAAGTCCGCCAAGTGGCTCTCCGGCATCACCGTCACCGAGGACGTCCGTCCCGGATACTGGGAGAACCGGGGCTACGACGTGGACGCGTGGGTGGGCCGCTCGAACGGACGTGACGATGCACCCACGAGTTGACGACACCCCGGCCAACCCGGGCGTCGCGGCGCACACGGCGCACTCCTCGCGTGTGCCGCGCTTCAGCCGCGCGGAGCGTTGGGTGCACCGGGTGACGGCTCTGCTGATGGGCGTGTGTGTGGCGACCGCGGCGTGCCTGTACCTCCCCATGTTCGCCGAGCTCGTCGGCCGCCGCGCGCTCGTGGTCAGGGTCCACGAGTGGGCGGGCCTGCTGCTTCCGGTGCCGGTCCTGGCAGGCCTGGCCTCCCGCGCCTTCCGAGCGGACCTCGGTCGCCTGAACCGCTGGGGCCCGCACGACCGTGCGTGGCTGCGGGCGGTCCTACGCCGGGACCGGCGCCGCGCGTCGCGTCCCGCGGCCAAGTTCAACGCCGGCCAGAAGACCTACGCCGCCTGGATCGCCGGCGCGACGCTGGTCATGCTCGCCACGGGCCTGTTGATGTGGTTCACCCATCTCACCCCGCTGATGTGGCGCACCTCCGCGACCTTCGTCCACGACTGGCTCGCCCTGACGATCGGCATCGTCCTCGCGGGCCACATCGGTATGGCCCTGGGTGACCCGGAGGCCCGCCGGGGCCTGCGCACGGGTTCGGTGAGCCGGGAGTGGGCGGAACGGGAACATCCCCTCTGGCGCCCCTGAGGGCCGCTCCCGAAGGCCGCCCTAGGGCCTGTCCGGCGGATCAGGTCGCAGGGAAGCAACGGCGCCTGACAGCCCAGGTGAGCGGGGTCTGGTGCGTCCAGCTGCAAGGCGGAGGAGGGCGACGACGCGATGGGGGTCCCCCCTGTTCGAGCGAAGCCGAGAACTTGGGGGAGTCGGCAACCGACGACAAC
>NZ_JBEZLR010000119.1:0-30525 GCF_040652275.1 Streptomyces sp. NPDC048275 | reverse complement strand
CGCGCGCCCCCGCGGGCGGGGGGGGGGGCGGGGCGGGGGGGGGGGCCCCCCCCCCCGCCACGGCTCAGAGGACGCCCGCGAAGCGGAGGAAGTCCGCGATCGTGCGCACCGGTCGGCCGTTCGGGAGCAGGACGCCCTGCGCGGGGCTCCAGCTCGTCTGGTTGACGTACGAACCAGAGTCCTGGCGGATCTGGCCGATGATGGTCTCGGCGACGATGCGGCTGCCGACCTCTCCGAGCCGCCGGCCCAGCTCCCTCACCTCGGCCTCCTTCAGCACGTAGAACCACAGCGGGGTCCTGTCGAACAGGCCACCCGCCTCCAGTGCGTTCTTGACCGCGTCGCTGCTGTCCTGCTCGAGTTCCGCGCGGCCGAGGGGTGCGACTCCGAGCGCCTCGGCCACCGCCTGGCCTGTGGGGGCAGCGAGTCGGTAGCCGCGCAGGAGATTGCGTTGGGCGAGGTGCTTGAGCAGTTTCTTGATCCGGTCGGCCAGGCCCGGGTCGTTGCCCTCGTTGCGCAGCTCGGTGAGCGGTGGCGCGAGCCTGGTGTCGATGAGCCGCGCGAAGCGGTTGGCGAACTGGCTGTTCTTGTCGACCATCCGGTCCCATTCCGCCGGCCAGTTCGACGGGAGCGTCGTCAGCGTGCCGACGAACCCGCCCTTGCCGGTGAACTGAAAGAGTTGGTCCAGGGTGGACACGGGGGCCCGGTCGCCGGGGCGGCCGAAGTTGCGGTTCCAGTCGTAGGCGCCGCGCACCATGCTGTGGCCGAAGCGGAAGGCCGCCACCGAGAACTCGACCGGCATATAGGTGCCGCGGCGGTCCAGGTCGAGCAGGTTCCCCTCCGCGGTGTCCACACGGTCGACGACGTCGGGGCGTGCCACGGTGCGCAGATAGTCGTGCACGCACAACCACTGGTAGGTCCAGCGGGTGAGGTCCCTGGCCCGTCGGAAGACCTCGGCGTCCGACTCGAACTCGGGCTCGTTGTCGCGCACCCAGTCGACCGCCGCGTTGTGGAACCGCAGGAACGCCACATGCAGTTGTGCCACCACGAGGTTCTCGTCGTTGCGGTTGTCACCGATGAGCGGGGCGCGCTCGGCATCGCGTGGCAGATCCCGTTGGGTGTCGTCGATCGGGGGGATCAGCGCGCCCACGCTTGCGGGAACCGGCGAGAGCAGGCCCAGCCGGAACTTGATCCCGTCGTAGGGAACGGCCACCTTGCCCACCGCCGGTGCCGCGAACGGCCCGTCGCCGTAGACCGAGTCGAGGTTCAGCGCCGGGAGCCGCAGGTTCTGCAGCTTCTTGATCACTTCTTTCGGTGGCACGGGCGGCAGGTTCTCATCGGTGATGTTGATCACCAGGTCGCGGTCGGTCGCGGCCGTCAGATCGTGGTCGACGAACTGGCCCCAGTAGGTGTAGATCGCCGGAATCGGCGAGTTGAGCTCCGGGTCGCGCACCTCGTCCGGGGTCTCCACGATCGCCGAGCCCAGTTCGAGCAGGGCTTTGACGACCCTTGCGATGTCGTCCTGCGGCAGGTGGTGCTCGGGGAACTTTTTCGCGAGCTCGGGGAACAAGTAGTCGAAGGAAGTGACGCCCACGTGCGCCGCGACGTCGGTGGACTCCTGAACCACCGTGCTGCGCGTGCTCAGGCTTTCCTGGGTCTGGGCGGTCTTCTCCGCCTCGTCCGCACTGTCGAGAATCGCGTGACCGCCGTGCGTGAGGTTCGTGATCACCCGCCGGAACTGTCCCTGCTCAGCCATCCCGTGCCCCTTTCCGGTCTAGGAAGAGGCGAGTCTTTCCGACCGGTCGTGCGGCCGCTTCGGGGAACTCCCTACTTCCGCACGGACATGCGCGCCCGCGCGTTCTCCGACTGCCATTTCGCGAGAACGCCTACGCCGTCCGCTGTGTCACCGGCACCGGACGTGCAGGGCAGGGTCTACGCAACCGGTGGCCCCACCGTCCCCGTCTCGACGACGGTCAGCGCATACCTTTCCCTGCGGACCCTCGGCGGTCGTTCTCGGTACGGTCGCGACGGCACCGTACGGAGGGCGCCGTAGGCCCGTTGTTCCGGAACGCGGGGCGACACGGTCCCGACAGCGCGGCGGGAACCTCGGTCGTGCGGGCCCCGTACAGCGGGAGTGGTTGCGCTCCTGTGGGGTCGGCGACCTCGGTGGTTTCCCCGGTCGGGTGTGCCGCGCCCCGCAGGCGCAGGTGGGATGCCGGGCCGATGAGCTCGACGGCTCCCGTCGTGCAACGGCGCTCGTGCCGCTCGACCACCCGTCGACCTCTTCCCCGTGCCGCGGGAGACCGCACGCGACGGCCTCGCGGCACCCCTCGCCGGGGCGCGTCGGGGAAACTCCCCTTGTTCGCCGGGGATTTGAAGTTTGGTGAGCCCCGAACCCGGACCAGGAATTCGGACCGCCCACGCCGATCACCCTTCCGGGGGCACGCTGGTGACATGACGGACGGCCGCAATGGGGCGGCAGGCGTACGGGGGCGTCATGGACGAAACAGCGATGACCGGCGTACCGGCGGGCGGCGCGGCACCCGATCCGGTCTGCGTACTGGAGGACACGTGTGCGAACGGCCCACGGCTCGCCGCGCCGCACGAACCGTACGGCGTCTCGGTTTCCGCCGTCCCCCACATTCCCGCCACCGCATCGGAGGTTCCCGCCGTACCCGGTGGGGCGATGCCCGCCCCCGGGACCGACGCTCTGGTCGGCCGGAGCGCCGAACAAGACCTGCTGGCCTGTTTGGTGGACGACCTGTCCCATGGGGGCGGTGCGCTGCTGCTGAGCGGTGAACCGGGGATCGGCAAGAGCATGGTGCTGCGCCATGCGGCCGCCCGCTGCCAGGGCGCCCAGGTGCTGTGGGCCTGCGGGGTGGAGTCGGAAGCCGTGCTGCCGTACGCGGTGCTGGCCGATGTGCTGCTGCCGCTGCGCCACCACTTCGGCGAACTGCCGCCGGCCCAGCGGCGAGCCGTGGAGGGCTGTCTGGCGCTCGCGGACGTGACCGAGCCGAACCCGTACGCGGTGTGCGCGGGCGCGCTGGGCGTGCTGGCCGCCGCCGGGGAGGCGCGGCCCCTGCTGGTCCTCGTCGACGATCTGCACTGGGCCGATCCTTCGTCACGACAGGTCCTGCAGTTCGTGGCCCGGCGGCTGGCCACGGAGCGAGTGGCTCTGGTCATGGCCGCGCGCAGTGGGCCGGAGGAGGACGGGATCCAGGAGAGCGTGCCACACGCCGCGCTGGGGCCGCTGAGGGACGACGAGTGCTGGACGCTGCTGCGGCGGCACGGTCTCGACCGGGCGGATCCGGCGGCAGGCCGGATCGTACGGCTGGCGCACGGAAACCCCTTGGTCCTGGTGGAGTACGCGGCGGCGCTCGCCCGGGCCCGTGCGGTCGGTGCCGAGCCGTGGGACGACTCGTGGGAGGCACCCGGGCCGCTGGTGGAGCGCGCGTGGCGCGGGCAGCTGCGCACGCTGCCTCCGCGCAGTCGCGAGGCGCTGGTGTACGTCGCCGCCAGCCGGACCCCGCAATGGCCCCTGCTGCAGCGGGCGTTGGCGTCCGACGGGCTCACGACGGCCGATCTGGACGTGGCCGAGGCGGCCGGCCTGGTGCGGATGCGGGGCGGCGCGTGCGAGCTGCGGCATCCCGTGCTGCGACCGGTGGTGCTGGGACAGTGCGCCACGGTCCGGCGGCTGGAGGTGTACCGAAGGCTGGCCGGCCTGTGCTCGGGCGAACTGCAGACCTGGTACCTGGCCGCTGCCGCCCCCGGCCCGGACGAGTCGGTCGCCGCTCGCCTGGTCACCGACGCCCGGCAGGCGCGGCAGCGCGGTGCGTTGGCGGCCGCCGCGCCCGCCTGGCACCGCGCCGCCGAGCTGTCGCCGGACCCCGCCGACGCAGCCCGCCGCCTGTTCGAAGCCGCGCGCGACGCCTTCTACGGCGGTACGACGCGCGACGCCGCCCAGTGGTGCGAACAGGCTCTGGCGCACAGCCAGGACCCGTTGCTGACCGCGGACATCGAGCTGCTGCGCGGCCAGGCCTGCACCTGGCTCGGAAATCCGGGCCGCGCGCACCAGTTACTCGTCGGCGCCGCCCGCGCGGTGGAGTCGGTGGACCGCTCCCGTGCCTGTCAGCTGTACGGGGCCGCGGTGGTGCCCGCGACGATGGACGGGCAGATGCGCGGCGCGTGCGACATCGCCGCCCGCTGCGAGGAACTGGCGGACGGCACCCGCGGTACACAGCGCCGGCACGCCGCCGTCATGCGCGCCCGGGCGCAGGCTCTCGGCGGCGACGTACGCGAAGGCCGTAGGGCCCTGCTCGCACTGCTGGAGGAGACGCGCGGCCGGCCCGGCCCCGAGGAACGCCAGGCCACGATGGAGATCGCGCAGGGCCTGTCCTGGACGGGGGACAGGGACCTCGCCCGCCGTGTACTGGACACGGCGATCGAGGGGATGCGCCGCGACAACTCCCCCGCCCTCCTGCCGTACGCGCTGCTGGGGCGGTGCGAGGTGGAGATGTGGTCGCGCTGGCCGATGGCCCGTGCGGACGCCACCGAGGCGCTGCGCTGGGCCGAGGAGTTCGGGCATCTGGCAATGACGGGCTACGCATTGGTCCAGCTCGCGCGGCTGGACGCGCTGCGCGGCGACTTCGCGGACTGCGAGCGGCGCGTGGCGCAGTACGAGCGCTGGTGCGGCGGCCGGCTGCGCGGCCTCACCCTGTTCGCACGCGGTGCGCTCGGTACGTCCGCACTGGCCGCCGGTGATCCGGAGGCGGCGCGTACGCACCTGGAGGCGGCGTTCGCGATGGCGGACAGGATGGGGCTGGTCAATCCCTCCCTGATGCCGTGGGTGGCCGACCTCGCCGAGGCCTGTCTGCGCACGGGGGCGCGGGAGGGGGCCATCGCCGTCGCGGACTGGCTGCGGGAACGCGACGCGGCGACCGGTCTGGCGTGGCCGGCGGCCGCGCACGCACGCTGCCGGGTGATGCTCGCGCACTCCGCCGAGGAGGCCGCCGACTGGCTGGCCGTCGCGGAACGCGCCCATGCGGACAAGGAGATGGCCTTCGAGCGGGCTCGGACGCGGCTCGTCGGAGGAGCGGTGCTGCGCCGGTTCAGGCGGCCGTCGGCGGCACGCGAGCCGCTGCTGTTCGCGCAGCGGACGTTCACCGCGCTGGGCGCCGTGCCGTGGGCGGTCCGGGCCGCGGCGGAGGTCGCGGCCACCGGGCACCGCACCGCCGTCCACGGCAACGAACCGCCGCCGGTGGCACTGCTCACGCCGCAGGAGCTCCAGGTGGCGCGCGCCATCGGTGAGGGACTCAGCAACGTGGAGGCCGCCGCGTCGTTGTTCCTGTCCCGCAAGACGATCGAGGCGCACCTCACCCGCGTCTACCGCAAGCTGGGCGTCCGTTCCCGCTCGGACCTGGCCCGCTGCCTGGCGCACGCCGGGGTGACGGGATGACGGGCCGGACTCCGCGACGCGCAGGCTGAGCGGGCAACCGCCGGCTGTCAGGGTTATGGACGGCTCGGTCGAGCCTGCCCTATGGTGCACAGCAAGCGCTTTCTAGCATGGTCATGCCATTCCTCCCTGTCTCCTTGCTCTTCGGGCCCGCTCTCTCTCATCCCGTCATGCGTCGAAAGGAAGCGTCTCGTGCCGCACAGCAAACCCCCGGAGCCGTCGCAGCCGTGGACCCGCAAGTCGTTCCTGCGGGGCATGGCGGCCGTCGGGGTGGCCCCGTTGCTTCCCGGGATGCTTCCCGCGACCGCCCGGGCCGCGTCGTCGGACCGTCCCGACTTCCTCCTCGTGCACGGAGGCGTCGCGGTCGACGTGTACGTGGACGCGGCGGACGACCCCGCCGTGACGCGCGCCGCTGGCGATCTGCGGGCAGATGTCGAGCGGGTGAGCGGGGTACGGCCAGAGCTGCGGCACACGTTGCCGGAGCGGGCCGCAGGGCTGATCCTCGTAGGCACCATCGGCGCCTGCCCGGTCATCGACCGGCTCATCGCCGCCGGCCGCCTGGACGTGTCCCGGGTGAAGGGGCGTTGGGAAGCGTCGGTGACCCAGGTGGTGGACCGGCCGGTGCCCGGGGTGGACCGCGCTCTGGTGATCGCGGGAAGCGACCGACGCGGCACGGTCTACGGCATCTACGACACCTCGGAGCGCATCGGGGTCTCGCCGTGGTACTGGTGGGCCGACGTGCCGACGGTACGCCGCGACGCGGTGACCGTACCGGCAGGCCCCTTCGAGCGGCACGAGCCGTCCGTCCGCTACCGGGGCATCTTCATCAACGACGAGCAGAACCTGACCACTTGGTCGAACCGCACCCAGGAGCCGGACAAGAACATCGGCCCCGAGACATACAGACGCGTCTTCGAGCTGCTGCTCCGCCTCAAGGCCAACTACCTGTGGCCGGCCATGCACCCGTACTCCGACTTCTTCAACAAGTACCGCGAGAACCCCGAACTGGCCGAGCAGTACGGCATCGTCGTCGGCTCCAGCCACCCGGAGGCCCTGCTGCGCAACGGTGTCCACGAGTGGGCACCCTGGGCCGAGGAGCATCGCGGCGGCGACGGCAGTCTGCCGGTGTACGACTACACCGTGAACCCCGACGTCATCTCGGACTACTGGAGGGCCCGGGCGCGACAGAACGCAGCGTACGACAGCAGTTGGACGCTCGGCATGCGCGGGCTGCACGACACCGCGTTGGAGACCCGGTACGCCACCACCATCCCGGAGAAGGTGGCGGTGATGAACGACATCATCGCCGACCAGCGCCGGATCCTGACCGAGGAGGTCGGCGCCGCGGCCGCGCCGCAGATCTTCATCCCGTACAAGGAGGTTCTGGAGCTGTACAACGCGGGCGTCCAGGTCCCGGACGACGTCACGCTGATCTGGCCGGACGACAACCACGGCAACATGCGCCAGCTGCCGACCGAGGCGGAGCGCAGCCGCTCGGGCGGCAACGGCATCTACTACCACCTCTCCTACTGGGGCCGCCCGAGGAGCTATCTGTGGCTGGACACCACCCAACAGGCCAAGATCTGGCAGGAGTTGCGCCGGGTGTACGAGCATGGCGCGGACCGGATGTGGATCTTCAACGTCGGTGACGTCAAGTCGATCGAGACCGGCCTCTCCTTCTGTATGGACATGGCCTGGGACATGGACCGGTGGGGCGCCGACGACGTCGAGGACTTCCTGGCCGAGTGGGCCGGGCGGCAGTTCGGGCAGCGTCACGGCCGGGAGATCGCCGCCCTCCGCACCGAGTACTACCGCCTCGCGGCGGAACGACGACCGGAGTTCATCGACCGCGGCTTCTTCTCCCCGGTGCACCACGGCGACGAGGCGGGACGCCGGATGGCCGCGTACGACCGGTTGCTCGAGCGGGCCCGGGCGGTGGGCGCCCAACTGCCCGAGGCCTACCGGGACGCCTTCTACGAACTGGTCGAATACCCGGTGCACGGCGCGTACTTGATGAACCTGAAGTACTACTGGGCGGACCGCAACGCGCTCGCGGTCCGTCAGGGGCGCGGGGCCGGCACGAACCGTTTCGCGGATCTGGCCGAGGCCGCCCACGCCGAGGAACTGGCGATCACCAAGCGGTACAACACCGAGGTGGCGAGCGGCAAATGGGACGGGATCGTCAACCCGTACCCCTCCCAGATCCCGAAGGCACCGGGCCGGCCGAGCGTCACCCGGATCGCCCGGCAGGAGACCTCCGGGCTGGGGGTGGCGGCCGAGGGCAACGAGACCGGAGCGAACCGGCCGCTGTCCTTCTCCTCCTACACCCGGGACCGACGCTTCCTGGATGTCTTCAACACCGGTTTCCTGGTGGTGGACTGGGCGGCCGAGACCAGCCATCCCTGGGTCCGGACGAGCACGGTGGGCGGCTCCCTCACCGAGCAGACCCGGATGTGGGTGGAGATCGACTGGGCGCGGGTGCCCGTGGGCGCGCACGATGCGACGGTCACCGTCACCGGCGGCGGACAGCGCATCGACGTGCCGTTGCGGGTGGTCAACGACGGGGAGCGGGCGCGCAGGCGGGCCCGCGGTTTCGTCGAGGCCCACGGGTATGTCTCGATCGATGCCGTGCACGCCGACCACCGGGTGCCGCGCGGCGGAGCCCGCTGGCGGACCGTGCGCGGACTCGGCCGCGGCACGGGCGCCCTGGAAGCGGTCCCGTCGACCGCGGCCCCGTTCACCGGGGACCTCGCCACCAAGGCGCCGGAGTTGCGCTACCGGGTGCGGTTCGCCACCGCCGGAACCTTCCCCGTCACCGTCTTCCGGCTGCCCTCCCTCGACGAACGCGGCCACCGCCGGCTGGCCGTCGGCCTGGACGACCAGCCGGTCACCGTCCTGTCGGGGCAAGCCGTCGCCACCGGGAACCGGGGCGACGCCTGGGCGCGCAACGTGGAGGAGGGCATCGAGAAACTGACCGCCACCGTGACCGTCACCGAGCCCGGCGAGCACGTCCTGCGGCTGTTCATGGTCGACCCCGCGATCGCCGTGGACCAGATCGTCATCGACACCGGCGGACTGCCCGTCAGCTATCTCGCACCGCCGGAGAGCTACCACCCGGTGTTCCATCCCGAGCCTGCTCACGGGGCGGGCTTGGACGCCCCGTGAGCGGTAGGCCCGGCGGAGATCAAGGCGCCTTCAAGGCGCCTTCAACGTGCCTTGTAGGTGCCTTGGAGGTGCCTCACTCGATTTCGAAGAGAAGGTCGCCGCCCTCCACCTGCTGGATCTTGTTGATGGCGAGCCTGGACACCCTCCCGGCCTTCGGGGTGGTGATCGCGGCCTCCATCTTCATCGCCTCGATGGTGGCCACCGTGGCACCGGCCGCCACCTCGTCGTCCTCGGCGACCGCGAGCGTCACCACTCCGGCGAACGGCGCGGCGACGTGGCCGGGGTTGGTCCGGTCGGCCTTCTCCGTCGCCGGGACGGCGGAGGCCGCCGACTCATCGCGTACCTGGATCGGCCGCAACTGGCCGTTCAGGGTGGACATCACGGTGCGCATGCCACGTTCGTCGGCCTCACCGACGGCTTCCAGCTCGATGAGGAGCCGAACGCCCGGCTCGAGGTCGACGGCGTACTCCTTGCCGGGCCGCAGACCGTAGAAGAAGTCCTTGCTGTCCAGCACGCTGGTGTCGCCGTAGGTCTGACGGTGTGCCTCGAAGTCGCGCGTCGGGCCGGGGAACAGCAGCCGGTTGAGCGTCGCGCGCCGGTCCTTCTCCAGTCCCGCACGGTCCTGAGCGGTCAGCTCCTGCACGGGCTTGGCCTCGGCGCGCCCCTCCAGGGCCTTGCTGCGGAACGGCTCCGGCCATCCACCGGGCGGCGTCCCCAGCTCACCGCGCAGGAAGCCGATGACGGAGTCGGGGATGTCGAACTTGTTCGGCGTCACCTCGAACTCCTCGGGCGTCACCCCGGCACCGACCAGATGCAGGGCGAGATCGCCGACCACCTTGGAGGACGGGGTGACCTTCACCAGCCGCCCGAGCATCCTGTCGGCGGCGGCGTACATCGCCTCGATCTCCTCGAACCGGTCGCCGAGGCCCAGCGCCACCGCCTGGGTGCGCAGGTTGGAGAGCTGACCACCGGGGATTTCGTGGTCGTACACGCGTCCGGTCGGCGAGGCCAGGCCTGCCTCGAACGGTGCGTAGATCTTACGGACGCTCTCCCAGTACGGCTCCAGCTCACCGACGGCCCGCAGGCCCAGCCCGGTGGGCCGCTCCGAGTGGTCGGTGGCGGCGACGATCGCCGACAGGGACGGCTGCGAGGTGGTGCCCGCCATGGACGCCACCGCACCGTCCACGGCATCGGCGCCGGCGTGGATCGCGGCCAGATAGGTGGCGAGCTGGCCGCCCGCCGTATCGTGGGTGTGGATGTGCACCGGCAGGTCGAACTCGCGCCGCAGGGCTGATACGAGCGTCGCCGCGGCCGGGGCCCTCAGCAGCCCCGCCATGTCCTTGACGGCCAGGACATGGGCCCCGGCGGCCACGATCTGCTCGGCCAGCCGCAGATAGTAGTCCAGGGTGTACAGCCGCTCGGACGGGTCGGACAGGTCGGAGGTGTAGCACAGGGCGACCTCGGCGACGGCCGTTCCGGTCTCCCGCACCGCGTCGATGGCGGGCCGCATCTGCCCGACGTCGTTGAGCGCGTCGAAGATCCGGAAGATGTCGATTCCGGTGTCCGCGGCCTCCTGCACGAAGGCGTCGGTCACCTCGGTCGGGTACGGCGTGTACCCCACGGTGTTGCGGCCGCGCAGCAGCATCTGCAGACAGATGTTCGGTACGGCTTCGCGCAGCGCGGCCAGACGCTCCCAGGGGTCCTCGGCGAGGAAACGCAGCGCGACGTCGTAGGTGGCACCGCCCCAGCACTCCAGTGACAGCAGCTGTGGCAGGGTCCGCGCCACCACCGGGGCGACCGCGAGCATGTCCTTGGTACGGACCCGGGTGGCGAGCAGTGACTGGTGTGCGTCGCGGAACGTGGTGTCGGTGACGCCGATGGTCGGTGACTCGCGCAGCCATCGGGCGAAGCCCTCCGGGCCGAGTTCGGTGAGCTGCTGCTTCGAGCCGGCCGGCGGTTCGCCGACGGGCAGCGGCGGCAGTTTGGTGCTCGGGTCGATCAGCTCGGGCCGCTCGCCGTGCGGCTTGTTCACGGTCACGTCGGCGAGATGGGTGAGCAGCTTCGTGCCGCGGTCGGCGGAGTGACGCGAGGTGAGCAGGTGCGGGCGCTGTTCGATGAACGACGTCGTGACCTGGCCCGCCTGGAAGTCCGGGTCGTCGAGAACGGCTTGCAGGAACGGGATGTTCGTGGCCACGCCGCGGATGCGGAACTCGGCCACGGCACGCCGGGCGCGGTTGACCGCCGTCGTGAAGTCCCGGCCCCGGCAGGTGAGTTTGACCAGCATCGAGTCGAAGTGCGCGCTGATCTCCGTACCCGCGTGGGTGGTGCCGCCGTCGAGGCGGATGCCCGAGCCGCCGGGCGAGCGGTACGCGCTGATCCTGCCGGTGTCCGGGCGGAAACCGTTGGCCGGGTCCTCGGTGGTGATCCGGCACTGCAGTGCGGCGCCGCGCAGGGTGACGGTCTCCTGCGCGAGGCCGAGGTCAAGCAGTGTCTCGCCGGCGGCGATGCGCAGCTGCGCCTGTACGAGGTCGACATCGGTGACCTCCTCGGTCACCGTGTGCTCGACCTGGATGCGTGGGTTCATCTCGATGAAGACGTGGTTCCCGTCGCGGTCGAGCAGGAACTCGACGGTGCCCGCGTTGCGGTAGCCGATCTCCCGGGCGAACCTCACCGCGTCGGCGCAGATCCGCTCACGCAGCGCCGGGTCGAGGTTCGGTGCCGGCGCCAGCTCGATCACCTTCTGGTGGCGGCGCTGCACCGAACAGTCCCGCTCGAACAGGTGAATGACATTGCCGTGCCCGTCGGCGAGGATCTGCACCTCGATGTGGCGGGGATCGACGACGGCCTTCTCCAGGAAGACCGTGGGGTCGCCGAAGGCGGATGCCGCCTCGCGAGCCGCCGCCTCGATGGACTCGCGCAGCAGCGCGGGGTCCTCGACGCGGCGCATACCGCGTCCTCCGCCGCCGGCGACCGCCTTGACGAACAGGGGAAAGCCGACGGCTTCAGCGGCTCGCACCAGTTCGTCCACGTCGGCGGAGGGCGCGGAGGAGCCCAGCACCGGTACGCCGGCCGCGCGGGCGGCGGCCACCGCGCGCGCCTTGTTCCCCGTCAGCTCGAGGATCTGCGCGCTCGGCCCGACGAACGTGATGCCCGCCTCCTCGCACGCCTGTGCCAGCTCGGGGTTCTCGGACAGGAAGCCGTAGCCCGGGTAGACGGCGTCGGCGCCGGCCAGTTGGGCCGCACGGATGATCTCCTCGACGGAGAGGTAGGCCCGCACCGGGTGCCCCGGCTCACCGATCTCATAGGCCTCGTCGGCCTTCAGCCGGTGCAGCGAGTTACGGTCCTCGTGCGGGAAGACGGCGACGGTTCTCGCGCCCAGTTCATAACCGGCGCGGAAGGCGCGAATCGCGATCTCGCCACGGTTGGCGACCAGTACCTTGCGGAGCATCCCCGGTCCTTTCGGCCTGCCGATGAGGAACCCCATGGTCCCGGCAATACCCCCGCCGTGCCATGAGAGCCAGGTCACTCACTCGGATGCCTCCAATTGAGGCCATGTGCCCGGCCGGAGCGGGTAGCGTGCCCCGGCCGGAGCACGGACCTACGAGCAGCCCGCGTTCGGCCTATGCACCACGACGGACCCGGGCGGCCTTGCGGGCCTCGGCCGTCTGGCGGGCCTCCGCAGACCGCCGGGACTCGCCGCCGGCGCGACCGGACCGACCCGGGCGTGTGCCCAGACCCCGGAAGGGGGCACCGCCACGCTTCGGGCGCTCCGTGACCGGCCCGCTGCCGCCGACGGGCACACCGGAGGGGGCCTGGGCGCCGGTGATGCGGCTCAGCTCGGCCTCGCCGGAGCGGACCTGAGTGATCTGGGGCCTGATACCCGCGTCGGACATCAGACGGGCCATGTCCCGGCGCTGGTTGGGCAGGACCAGCGTGACGACACTGCCGGACTCGCCGGCGCGGGCGGTACGGCCGCCACGATGCAGGTAGTCCTTGTGGTCGTTGGGCGGGTCGACATTGACGACAAGGTCGAGGTCGTCGACATGGATGCCACGGGCCGCGACATTGGTTGCCACCAGCACCGTGAGGTGGCCGGTCTTGAACTGTGCCAGGGTGCGAGTGCGCTGGGGCTGCGACTTACCGCTGTGCAGTGCCGCAGCCTTCACACCGCTGCTCAGCAGGTGCTTGGTGAACTGGTCAACGCCGTGTTTGGTGTCCAGGAACATGATGACCCGCCCGTCGCGGGCGGCGATCTCGGTGGCCGCGGCGTACTTGTCGGCGCCGTGCACCTGCAGCACGTGATGCTCCATCGTGGTGACCGCGCCCGCGGACGGGTCGACGGAGTGCACCACCGGGTCATGGAGATAGCGACGCACCAGGAGGTCGATGTTGCGATCCAGCGTGGCCGAGAACAGCATGCGCTGGCCGTCGGGACGTACCTGGTCGAGCAGTTCGGTGACCTGGGGCATGAAGCCCATGTCGGCCATCTGGTCGGCCTCGTCCAGGACAGTGATCTTCACCCGGTCCAGCCGGCAGTCCTTGCGCTCGACGAGATCCATGAGGCGGCCCGGAGTCGCGACGACGACCTCGGCCCCGGCGCGCAGTGCGCCCGCCTGCCGGCCGATCGACATGCCGCCGACCACGGTCGCCAGCCTCAGCTTCAGCAATTGGGCGTACGGGGTGAGCGCATCGGTGACCTGCTGGGCCAGCTCGCGGGTGGGGACGAGAATCAGGCCCAGGGGCTTCCGCGCCTCGGCACGCTGCCCGGCCGTGCGCACGAGAAGCGCCAGGCCGAACGCGAGCGTCTTGCCCGACCCGGTGCGCCCGCGGCCCAGGACGTCGCGGCCCGCGAGGGAGTTGGGCAACGTGGCGGCCTGGATCGGGAACGGCTCGTTCATGCCGAGGCTGGTGAGCAGCTTCAGCAACTCGGCGGGGATGTCCAGTTCCCCGAAGGTCGCGACTGCGGGGAGGGCCGGGGTCAGGGCGACCGGCAGCGCGAACTCCCCCTGCGGCCGGGAGCGGGCACCCCGATCGGAACCGGCGAAGCCATTCTTGCGGGCGTTGGAGAAGCGATCGTTCGTACGTGCTGAACGGTTCATGAGAACCTTCCTCGATATGGCACGCATCGAGGAATTCTCGGCAGGCATGAACCGAATGAATTGCAAGATCGAGCCAAAATGTAAGATTAAACAAATCTGGTCGATCCGGCACGGTGAGTGACGACGCTCGACACTGAGTTCCAGGTTCACCCGACGTCGGGCGCACCCCGCAAAACGCAGCAAGCTGGGACCCCACCGCGAGGTGTGGGTCCCAGCTGCCTCATACGCTTCAGCGTCAGGCGGGAGTGATGTTCTCCGCCTGCGGGCCCTTCTGGCCCTGCGTGACGTCAAAGTTCACCTTCTGGCCTTCCTGGAGCTCACGGAAGCCCTGGGCGGCGATGTTCGAATAGTGGGCGAAGACGTCCGGGCCGCCACCATCCTGCTCAATGAAGCCGAAGCCTTTTTCCGCGTTGAACCACTTAACGGTGCCAGTAGCCATGCCAAATCTCCTTCGGTACCTAAAGATCAATCTTAGCACGGCGAGCATATCCAGGCCCGGCAGCACCAGTTTTCAGAAAAGTGGGGTCAACGGTCTGGCGTGGGCGGTCGGAGCGATGCCGGTGAGCCGCTCGCAGGAAGGTGGTCCTCCGCCCACACCGCCAGGGCGGCCAGGGGGATGAGGAAGGCGTTGCCGTGGGCGGAGAGGGTGTAGTGGGTGCGCGGCGACGGGCCCGGCTGGACGGTTCGGGCGACGAGGTCCACCGTGGTCAGTTCCTGGAGGCGCTGGGCGAGCATGCGGTCACTGATGCCGGGGACGCGCTCGCGAATCTGGGCGAAGTCGGCCGGGCCTTTGGCCAGGGCCGCGATGATCAGGCCGTTCCAGCGTTTGCCCAGCAGGGCGAAGGCCCGAGTGAGGGTCGGAAGGGGCTCGGGCAGTCGTAGGGGTTCGGACCGGTGCGCCGGCTGGGCGCGCCGCGGGGTGGTCATGGTGTCTGTCCCTTCTCGGTACGGCGCCGGGCATCGCGGTGCGACACCTGGCGCCGTACGTCGTCGTGACCGTGTCGGGAGTCGGCTCGACCTCCCGGACCGCACACCCGAAGGGTGGGCGGCTCCATGTGGAGAGGGCTCTCCCTCCGTGAGGTCAGCCCATGTGGAGGGGGGCCGCACCCTCGGCGTGGTGCTGCTTACCGGCGTTGACGGCCGCGAACATGACTGCCACTCCGGCCAAGAACACGACGCCCGCTGCGACGAAAGCCATCGTGTAGCCGTGCGTGAGGGCCTCGCCCGCCCTTGCCACCAGAGGGAAGTCCTTGACGGCCAGGCCCCGGTAGAGAGCGGAGGCCGCCTGGGGCAGCTTGTCGTCGGCCGCGGACGTGGAGATCGTCGACAGAACGGCGAGACCGAGCGCGCCGCCGATCTGCTGGGCGGTGTTCAGCAACGCCGAGGCCATGCCCGTGTCCTGGTGGTCGACGCCGCTGACCGCACCGAGCGTCAACGGGACGAAGCTCATGCCCAGCCCGATGCCGGTGACGAGCATCGCCGGCAACAGGTGCCCGGCGTACGAGGAGTCGGCCTTCAGGGTGGCGAACCAGAACATGCCCGCCGCGGCGACCAGCAGGCCCGGCCCGGCGATCAGCCGGGGTGCCATGTGGCTGACCAGCTTGGAGCTGACGCCCGCGGCGGTCGCCATGCCGATGCTGAAGGGCAGATAGGCGAAGCCGGTCGTGACCGCGCTGTAGCCGAGGATCAGCTGCATGTACAGCGTCAGGAAGTAGAACGTGGCGAACATGCCCGCACCGAGGAGCAGCATCGAGGCGTAACTGCCGGAGCGGTTGCGGTCCTTGAGCAGACGCAAGGGCATCATCGGCTCCGCGGCACGCGACTGGATGACCAGGAACACCGCCAGCAGTACGCCCGCCGTCGCGAAGGAGGCCAGGGACAGGCCGTTCGTCCAGCCGTGCTCGCCGCCGCGCGTGATGCCGTAGACCAGGGCTATCAGACCGCCGGTGCCAGTGATCGCGCCCGGGACGTCCAGGCGGCCGGGGTGGCGTTCGGCCTCGACGAGAGTCTTCGTGCCGGCGAGGACGGCCAGGCCGATGGGGATGTTGACGAAGAACACCCAGCGCCAGTTCAGGACGTCGGTGAGGACGCCCCCGAGCAGGAGGCCGGCCGTGGCACCGATGCCGGCCATGCCCGCGTACACGCCCATGGCCGTATTGCGGGACTTGCCCACCGGGAAGGTGGTGGTGATGAGGGCCAGCGCACTGGGCGCGGCGAGTGCCGCGCCGACGCCCTGCAGAATGCGTGCGCCGATCAACAGCCCTTCGTTCGGGGCGAGTCCGCCCAGGAGGGAGGCCAGGGTGAAGACGAGGATGCCGACCTGGAACAGGCGCCGACGGCCGAAGAGGTCCCCGGCCTTGCCGCCGAGCAGCATCAGCCCGCCGAAGGCCAGCGCGTAGGAGTTGACGATCCACGCCAGGTTCGCGTCGGACATGCCGAGATCGGTCTGGATGGCGGGCAGGGCGATGTTGGTGATGGTGTTGTCGAGGACCACCATCAGCTGGGCCGCGGCGATCACGAAGAGCGCGATGCCGAGGTGCCGGCCGCCCGGGGGAGCCCCGGGCGCATCGGTACCCAGCTGCGCGGGGGTGGTGATCGTGATGTCGGCAGACAAGGGAGAACTCCTAAGGATGGCGATGCAGCGCGTAAAAGAACTTCATCCGGACGAGAAAGGAACCTGGAATGTCAAATCGATTTCCGGGATCATCCGGATGGGGATGAGAGAGAACGATGGGCACATTGTCAAGCGCCGTACCCGTCGAACAATCCGAGCGGGTTGCGGTGCGCAGCCCCGCCTCGGGACAGAAATGGACCCTAACACCCGGCCACCACTGCTTGCGCGCCCTCCCCCGTGTGATTGTTTTCGCGCTTGACGGAGCCGGCCGATTTGTGATCGAGCAGCGAGGCGAGGAAATTCCCGAGGAACATAAACCTGGCAGAGTTGTCAAATGCAGAATCCCATTCCGGCTTTCCGTATACGATCAGCGGCGCGAGCGCTTCGCTGCCGCCGGCGTACGGCGGTCGGATCGACGATGGGCCAGGAGGCTCACGGAGTTCGAGGGTGGTGCGGGGTGAGCTCGCCGGACACCACCGCGACGCACCGGGCGCTCGACGGGGACAGCGGCCTTCCTTGTCCGGGAGCGTGATAACGCCGCGGTCCGCGAGGACGCCGAGAAGTTCGATAAATGGTTGCCGCCACATTCCAGGCTGGACGAGGAACAGATGGAGAAGATTGTCGCAACCGTCTCCGAGCAGGCGCTTGCCGCTATCAGGACCGCGCAGGACCACGTCAGGGCCCACGCCCGGCACCGGAGGGAATACCTGGCCGATTTCGAGGTCGGGACCGAGCCGGGTCCCTTTCTCGGGCAGAGAAATATCCCGGCCGTCGCCGCCACGGCGTTCGAAACCGCGCCCATTCGGCAACGCCCACATTGGGCCATCACTTGGACGACTCGGCGATGTGCTTGCGGGCCGCACAGTCGGCTCGGACAGGTCGCTGCTGGTCGTACCGGGCAACCGGCCTGTATCGACGAGGTGTTGGCGGCTCCGCCCATAGATCGCCCGGTCGCCGACGCCGAGGAGCCGGTCGTGGGTGCTCTTCACGCACCCGGAGGTGACAGTCATGACCACGGTTGAGATGCCCGGCAGCAAACAGCAGCGCTCCATACGCCTCGTCCTCGCAGGCGTCCTGCTCGCCATGCTGCTGGCAATGCTCGACAACGCGATCGTCGGCACGGCGATGCCTACCATCGTCCGCGACCTCGGGGGCCTGGGCCAGATCTCCTGGGTGGTGACGGCCTACACCCTGACGTCGGCGATCTCGACGCCGGTGTGGGGCAAGCTTTGCTGACACTCATCGGCTTCCGGGCCCTGCAGGGACTCGGCGCGGGCGGGATCACCGTGGGGGCCTTCGCACTCATCGGCGCCATGCTGCCGCCGCGCGAGCGGGGCCGTTACCAGGGCATGATCGCCATGACGATGGCCGTCGGCACGATCGGCGGCCCTCTCCTCGGAGGCGTCATCGCCGATCACCTGAGCTGGCGATGGGCCTTCTCCATCAACATCCCCCTCGGGCTGCTGTCCCTGATGTGGTGCTGGTGGGCGCTCGTCCTGCCTGCGACCACGCGTCAGAAGGCCCGGATCGACTACGCCGGAATCCTGACCATGTCGATCACTATCGCGTCCATGGTTCTGCTGGCCACCACCGCCAGCGGCCCCGGCCAGGGCTTGCGCCCCTTCCGCGACCCCACGGCCGAGGACGAAGAGGAAGAGGACTGACCGCCAGCGCACCCGAGACGTTAGGCCGTTCGTTGTACCCCGTGCAGGCCGGGCGGCACCGCCTGGGTACCCAGCGCAAGAAAAGAATGCTGATCCCTGAAAACCTAGCGCTCGCCGACCGACGTGGCCCAGCCGACGAGTCGAGAGCAGGAGGCTCAGCGGGCCAGCAGGCCCTGGATCGCCGCCGCGATCTCGTCGGGTGACTCTTCGGCCATGAAGTGCCCGGCGCGGGTCAGCCGGTGGTCCAGGTCCGGCGCCCACGCCTTCCACACCCCGGCAGCGTCGTAGCCCAGCTGCGCGCCCCAGTCCTGCTGGACGACCGTCACGGGCATGGCCAGTTGCGACCCGGCGTCCAGGTCCGCCTGGTCGTGCATGACGTCGATGTCCGCCGAGGCCCGGTAGTCCGCGACGATCGACGTCACCGCCGCGGCGCTCGCGCGCAGGTATTCGGCACGCACATCCTCGGGCATGGCGGTCGGGTCGTTGGCCCAGGCGTCGAGGAACGAGCCGAAGAACGCGTCCGCACTGCCTGCGATCATCGCCTCCGGCAGGCCGGGCGGCTGCGCCATCAGGAAGAGGTGGTAGCCGACCGCCGCCGAGGCGCCATGCAGGACGTTCCACATGTCGAGCGTCGGCACGATGTCGAGGATGCCCAGGTGCGTGATGGTCTCAGGGTGGTCCAACCCCGCCCGGAAGGCGACCAGGGCGCCTCGGTCGTGGCCGACGAGGGCAAAGCGCTCGTGGCCGAGCGCCGCCGCCAGGGTCACGACATCGGCGGCCATGGTGCGCTTGGCATACACATCGGGCTCGGTGGCCGCCGGCTTGTCGCTGGCGCCGTAACCCCGCAGGTCAGGACAGATCACCGTGTGCTCGTCGCCGAGCCGCTCGGCGACGTGTCGCCACATCAGGTGGGTCTGGGGAAAACCGTGCAACAGCACGACCGGGCTGCCACTGCCGCCGACAGCTGCAGCCAGCTCCACACCGTCCGCACCGGGCAGGCGGACGTGATCGAAGCCGGGAATGGTGAGCGTCATGAGGGACCACCCTTTCGGGTCGGGGACTTGACCGGATCAGCTTGGGCGACGGCGATCAGCAGCCGATCAGTACGGTTGGGCGCAGCCGGCCCCTGGCACGGAGGATGGGGGCATGCGAATCGACGTGCTCGGTGTGGTGCGGGCCCTCCGCGACGACGGCAGCCCGGTTGACCTGGGCGGACCCCGCCATCGTGAGGTACTCGCCCGGCTCGTCGCCGCCGAGGCACGGATGGTCACCACCGACACCCTTGTCGATGACCTGTGGACCGATCCGCCAGCCCGCGCCGTGGGTGCTTTGCGTACGTTCGTCGCCGCGCTGCGCCGCGCCCTCGAACCCGACCGGCCGCCCCGCAATCCGCCGCGCGTAATCGTCACCGAAGGTCCCGGCTACGCGCTGCGCCTGCCGCGCGATGACGTGGACGTCCATCGGTTCCAGGACACCCTGGCCCGAGCCCGCCGCAACCCCGACGCGGTGACCGGCCTCAGCGCGGCACTCGCGACCTGGCGCGGACCCGCCTACGCCGATGTGACCGGCTCCGCATGGGCGCAGCGCGAGCGGACCCGACTGGAGGAATTGAGGTTGGAGGGGGTGGAACTACGCGCCCGCATCCTCCTCGATTCCGGGGAAGGGGCCGACCTCGTCGCCGAACTGGGTGCCCATGTCGCCGAACACCCGTGGCGCGAGCCGGCCTGGGAGCTGCTTGCCCGCGCGCTGTACCGCGCGGGCCGCCAGGCCGACGCACTGGCCGTCCTCCGCCGCGCCCGCGCGATGCTCGTCGACCAACTCGGACTCGACCCCGGCACCGACCTTCAGCGCCTGGAGACGGACATCCTCAACGGGTCCGTGCCCCCAGAAGGAGCACGTACCGGGTGGACCGGCCATGGTGTCCGGCTCGGCCCGCGCACCACCGTGGATCTGGCCCGCACCCTCGCGCTGGCGGGTGGCGACGCCCTCGTCCACTCTCGGCGCGACCGCCTCGCCGCCGTCCATGCGGCGGAACGCACGGGAGACCTCTCTCTGACGGCCCGGATCATCGGCGCCTACGACGTGCCCGCCCTCTGGAGCCGTGCCGACGACCCCGAGCAGTCCCGCGCCGTCGTCGCGGCTGCCGAGCGCACGCTCACCGGGCTTGGCCCAGACGGCCCCGCCGACCTGCGCGCCCGCCTCCTGGCCACGGTCGCCGTCGAGAGCCGCAGCGCTGATCTGTCCGGGACCGAGCTGAAGCACGCGCAGCAGGCGGCGCGACAGGCAGAGGAATTGGCACGGCACCTGGCCGATCCCGCCCTACTGGCCTTCGCCCTCAACGGGGTGTTCCTGCAGTCCTTCACCCGCCCCGGGCTCGCGGCGGCACGGGACAGGACCGGCGCCGAGATGCTCGACCTGGCCACCCGGCACGAGCTGCCGAACTTCGCCCTACTCGGCCGACTCGTCCGCCTGCAATCCGCCTCGGCCCTCGGCGACCTAGACGCCGCGACCTCACACGCCAATGCAGCCGACCAGCTGGCCGCCACCACCGAGGCGCCCCTCGTCCCCGTCCTCACCGGGTGGTTCAGGGCCCGGGCCACAGCCGCCCGCAGCGCCGAACCTGGCGGACCGACCGCCGCCACGGCAGCAGCGCACTACCGCTATGCCGAGGACGCCCTCCGGACGGCCGGAATGCCGGGACTGCACCGCGGCCTGTTCCCGCTCGCCCTACTGGGACTGCGCCTGCTGCACGACCGGCCGGCGCCCACCGACCCGCACCTCGACTGGGGCCCGTACAGGCCCTGGACGCGACCCCTCGTGCTGCTCGCCCAGGACCGGGGCGAGGAGGCCCGTACCGCCCTCGCTGCGGTACCCGAACCACCGCGTGACCACATGCAGGAGGCCATGTGGTGCCTGACCGCCCGCGCCGCCGTACGCCTCGGCGAGCGCGGAATCGCCGCACACTCTGCGGCTGCCCTGCGTGATGCCTGTGCAGAACACGCCGGCGCCGCTAGCGGAATGCTGACCCTGGGCCCGGTGGCGCGGTACCTGGCAGACGCGGAGGCATGCGCCGGAGCGGGGTAAGCGACCGCGATCCGCAAACCCCGAGCCCGTCCGCGCTCACCCCACCGCCCCGGCGGAATCAGGTCGGCATGACGTTCAGGGGCATCCGTCGCCGACGCCAGGCGGTCGGCGACGGTCTTGATGCCACGCCTCGATCGGCCGGCGGGTGCTCGCGCCCAGCCAGGTAAGGGCGTCGACCTCCGTGCCGATGCGGCGCAGCAGGGCCCTGGCCCCGGGGGTGCGGGCCCACCACACCTCGTGGCCGTGCGTGGTGGCGACGGCGGTACGGATGTCCGTCGTCCGCCTCAGCCGCGCCGTCATCAGGCCGAGCGGCGCCGCCGCTCCGAACCACGCCCGATCGCAGCCGTACCGGCGGGCCACGGATGCGGCGTGCGCGGTGGCCAGGGGGGTGGGCAGGAGGGTGCGTACCCGGTGGCGGATCACCGGGTACGGAAAGGACTCGTCGGGTGCCGACTCCGCCGTGGCCGGGCTCGGCGCCGAGGTGAAGACGACCACCTCTCGTCGGGTGGGAAACGGTCGGCCAGTTCACGGACGAACGTCTCGATGCCGCCCTGCCTGGGCGGGAAGTCATTGGTGACGATCAGCGTGCGAGGGCGGGAGTTGTTCGTCATACGAGGGCGTTCTCCCTGGAAGGGGCGACAGGGGTGACAGTGGTGCTGCCGCGCTGCGACATCCGGTACGCCAGCGCCCCGAGCACCAGCGGATAGACCAGATAGCCGAAACGGGTCGCGGGCATCAGGGCCATCGCCAGGCCCAGACCGAGCGCGAGCCGGGCGGCCGCCGCCCGTGCCGTCCCCGGCGGCCGCACCACCAGCGACACCGCGATCAGCAGCGCGCTCACCGCGAGGAGCGCGAGCGCGATCACCCTGCCGCCGGGGACGTACGTCGCGAGCAGATGCCCGGGCAGCGGGCTCGCGGCCGGCGAGGTGGTGTCGGTGAGGCCCAGCGGGAAGGCGATGACGCTCCGGTAGAAGCCGGCGGGGTTAGCGAGGGCGAAGGGCAGCACCGCCGCCGTCGCGGTGGACAGGGCCACGGCCGCGTACCGCAGCGCGGGTCGGCCGCCCCGGCGTACCGCGATCAGCGCCAGTGCCACGGGCAGCGCGGGCCACGCCGTCCACTTGAGCGCGGCGGCGGCGCCGAGCACCAGCCCCGCGCGGCCCGGCCGCCCCTGCCCGGCGAGTACGACGCCGAGGCACATCAGGCCGACGACCGGAAGGTCGATCCCGCCCACCGTGAGGGGCAGCGCGACCAGAGGGCAGGCGAGCAGCCAGGATCGGTGCAGGCCGGCTGCAGCGAGGGCCGCCACGAATGCGCTGCCCAGCCACCAGCGCGCATCCCCGGGCAGCACACCGAAGAGCGCCATCCCGGGCAGGTAGGGGTTGAAGTCGGCGACGGCCGTAGGGTCGGCGACGTACGGGCTGCCGGTCGTGAGTAGCAGCTGCCCCGACCGCTCGACGACCGTGACCTCCAGCTGCCCGAGCCCGGCCGTCACCAGCAAGACGAGTGGCACCACGACGGCCCCCGCCACCGCGACCACTCGGGTGGCGGGGCGGGAGCGCGCACCGCACGCCAGGACCGCCGCGACCGCGTAGCCCGCCCCCGCCACCACCCCCCATACCCGGTGCGGCCCCAAATCCGAGGCCAGGGCGAGCCCCAGCGCGACGACCGCGCAGCCGGCCCACGCGTACCGCTCGTGACGTACGTACTGGATGTGTCGCACGTACCGTTCAAGACTCTTCGTCATGTCCATCGACGGTAGGAATCCGCAGGTCGGAGGGCGTCAACCGAGACTCCGGACCTGGGACTCAACCCGTGGCATGACATCCGGCCGCAGGCTCAACCCGTGCGGCGACGCGCGCACCCGCGCTGGCACGGATCATGGATGTATGAGTACGTCCCTTCAGCAGCGGTTCCGCGCCTGGATCGCCGCGCCCGCCTACCCCTGGGTCACCGGCAGTGCCCTGACGGTCGGTGCCGTGGCGGAGCTGATCGTCTTTCCCGGATCCGTGACCACCACGATCGGGGTCGTCGTCTCCTCTGCCTCGCTGATGTGGCGGCGGTCGTTCCCGCCCGTCGCGGTACTCACGGTCGCCGCGGGGCTGCTCGGGTTCGCCGGAGACGTCAACCTGTACCTCTCGATCACGGCGAGCGGGCTGATCGGCTGCTACACCCTGGGCCGTAACCGGGTACTGCACCCCGCGGTAACCGTCGCGGGCGCCGCGCTCGGGGCCCTGTGCGTGAACCTGGTGCACATCAACACCTGGTCGCGGATGGACCTGCCGGTGCCCGCGCTCTGGGAGAAGGGCTCGCTCAGTCTGTTCGCCGAGTCGTTCCTGCTGACCGTGGTCATCTTCGGGGCCGTGATGATGGGTGACGCGGTACGTTCCCGGGAGGAGACCCGCAAGGAACGGAACCTGGCCCAGGCCCAGTTGATCGCTATGGAGCGGCAGCAGGCCGCCGAGGCCGAGCGGGCCGCCATCGCCCGTGAGCTGCACGACATCGTCTCGCACTCGGTGTCGATGATCGCCGTGCAGGCCGAGAGCGCCACGTACACCACCCCCGGACTCACCCCCGAAGCCCGCGACGGCTTCCAGCAGATCGCCGGCACCGCCCGCTCCTCGATGGCCGAACTGCGCCGCCTCCTCGGTGTCCTGCGCGCCCCCCAGGGCCGGGGGGGCACGGCCCTCACCACCCCGCAGCCGACCCTCGACCATCTCGCCGAACTCGTCGAGCAGCACCGGGCGGTGGGCGGCGAGGCCGAACTGAGGGTCACCGGGGAGCAGGTGTCGCTGCCCGCCGCGTGGGAGCTGTCCGCCTACCGGATCACCCAGGAGGCGCTGACCAATGCGCGCAAGCACGCGCCCGACGCCCGTACCGTTGTGGAGATCGACTACGGCGCCGACCGGCTGCTCACGCTGCGCATCCACGACGACGGCCCGGGCCCGGCTTCCGGTCCAGGCTCCGGCGCGGGCCACGGCCTGACCGGGATGCGGGAGCGGGCGGCCCTGGTCGGCGGTCGGCTCAGCGCGGGCGCGGGCCCGGACGGAGGTTTCCTGGTGGAGGCGGAGCTTCCCTGGGGGACCGGGTGATCGGCATGGAGAAGGAGTTGGGTGTGATCAGGGCACTGGTCGCTGACGATCAGGCGGTCGTCCGCACCGGCTTTGTGAACCTCCTCAACACTCAGGAGGACATCGAGGTCGTGGGCGAGGCCGAGGACGGTGTGCAGGCGGTACGCATCGCCGCCGAGACCCGGCCCGATCTCGCGCTCCTCGACATCCGGATGCCGCACAAGAACGGCATCGAGGCGGCCCGCGAGATTCTGGCCGAGTCCGGGGGCACGACGAAGGTCCTGATGCTGACGACCTTCGGCCTCGACGAGTACGTGTACGACGCGCTCGCGGCCGGCGCGGGCGGCTTTCTGCTCAAGGACGCCACCTTTCCCGAACTGCTGCACGCGGTGCGAGTGGTGGCGGCCGGGAACGCGCTGCTCTCGCCCGAGATAACCAAGCGGGTGATCGGCGAGTTCGTGCATGCGCGGACCTCGCGGCTGCCGGTTCACTCCGTGGGGGAGCTCACGGCGCGTGAGGCGGAGGTGCTTACCTTGATCGCTCGGGGGCTGTCCAATACGGAGATCGCGAGCCGGCTCACGATCACGGATCACACCGTGAAGACCCATATCAACCGGCTGTTCGCGAAGCTGGAGCTGCGGGATCGGGCGCAGGCCGTGATTGTGGCTTATGAGTTAGGGCTGGTGCGGGTGGGAGGCGGGGTCGGCTGAGGGATCTTTTTCCCGGTCTACTGGGCAGTGAACATGACCCGCCGCCTCACCACGCCCACTCCGTCCTGGCGCGACACCCTCCAGGCGGCCGCGTGAACATCACCGAACTCCTCACCGACCTCCAGGCCCGCCATGACGCGGCCACCACCCGGGCCAGCGAACTACGAGACCGGATCGAGCGCCTCACCGCCACCCTCACCGAGATCGAAGCGCGCCTCGCGGACCTCAACACCACCCGGAAGGTCATCGCCGAACTCGCACCGCCGGGGAACGCACCGGCTCCACCCGAGACGACCACCGCCTACCAGACCATCCTGAACGCCTTTAACCAGCACCCCGACCAGGCATTCCGAGTCCGCGAACTACACGAACTCCTCGGCATGCCCACCGACGACCCGGCCCTGAACGTCACGCGTAGCCGCCTCGGACCTCATCTGGCGCCGCCAGGACCCCCTCCCCGCCACCCACGCCGCCGTCGCTCTCGCCACCGACCTTTACCGCGCAGGCCACCAAGCCCCCACACGCCGCGCAGATGAGCGGTAACGATCCGAAACTTCCCCGCATGGCGGGTCTCCCGCGCCGCCACCCTCGCGGACCTGAAGAACTGGGCGCCGGTGACGGGCATCCAAGTCGAGTACAGTCTCGTCGAGAGGACCGCCGACCGCGAGCTGCGGCCGATGGCCGAGAGACTGGGACTCGGTGCCGCCCTGTGGTCCCCGCTCGGCGGCGGACTGCTCACCGGCAAGTACCGCCGCAGCGCCGAGGGACGACTGACCGATCTCCAAGCGGTCATCCACACCGAGAGCACCGAACAGAAGACCGCCGTCGTCGACACCGTCCTGGCCATCGCCGAGGAGACCGGCGCGACGCCCGCCCAGGTGACGGTGGCCTGGCTCCGTGAGCGTGCCGCCCAGGCGTCCACCTCGTTCGTCCCGATCATCGGCCCGCGCAACCTCATCCAGCTCGACGACTACCTGGGCGCCCTGGACGTCCAACTCACCCCGAAGCAGTTCGCGCGCCTGTCCGACGTCAGCGCAATCCCCCTCGGAGTGCCCCATGAGGCGACCGCCGGAGTCCGAGACGCCGTCCAGGGCGGCGACGCCTCCCTCGTGATCCAGCCCGCCGTACCCGCGGCCTGAACCGCGGATCCTGCCGCGGGCGCCCCCATGCCGTCTACGCCGCTTGCCGTCCCGCATCGTGCGCACGATGCGGGACGGTTCGCCGTCTGCCTGCCCGGAGCGCGTCCCGCCCCGGTCGTCGCGACCCCATCACCGGGTTCCTGATCGGTTGATCGCGCTCGGCCCAGCGTGTGCAGGCAGGGCCAGTCTCCGGCTTCTCCCCACTACATGTTGATCATGTGGCCGGCGAGGCCGTGGACGGCTTCCTTGACCGCCTCTCCCAGGGTCGGGTGAGCGTGGACGTTGCGGGCGACCTCGTGGACCGTGAGGTCCCACTGCTGGGCCAGGGTCAGCTCGGGGAGCAGTTCGGTGACGTCCGGGCCGATGAGATGGGCTCCGACGAGCTCGCCGTACTGGGCGTCGCTGATCAGCTTCACGAAGCCGGTCGCATCGCCCAGGCCGTGGGCCTTGGCATTCGCGGTGAACGGGAACTTGGCGACCTGGACGTCGAATCCCTTCTCCCTCGCCTGCTCCTCGGTGTAGCCGAAGCTGGCGATCTGCGGCCGGCAGAACGTGGCGCGCGGGATCATCGCATAGTCCAGTTCCATGGTCTCGGCGTCCGCGAGCGTCTCGGCAGCGACCACGCCCATCGCCTCGGCGGCGTGCGCAAGCATCAGTTTCGCGGTGACGTCGCCGATGGCGTAGATGTGCGGGACGGAGGTGCGGCAGCGGCCGTCGACGTCGATGGCGCCGCGCTCGCTGACGGGCACGCCGGTGTTCTCCAGGCCGTAGCCGGTGACGTTCGGGGCGAAGCCGATGGCCTGAAGGACCTTGTCGGCCTCCAGAACCTGCTGCGCGCCGTCCTTGCCGGTGACGGTGACGCGGACCTGCGGCCCCGACTCGTCGATCGACTCGACGCGGGTCGACGTGAGGACGTCGATGCCCAGCTTCCTGTACTGCTTGGCCAGTTCGGCGGAGACCTCGGCATCCTCCAGCGGGGCCACGCGGTCCAGGAACTCGACGACGGTGACCTTCACGCCGTAGTTGTGCAGGACGTAGGCGAACTCGACGCCGATCGCGCCGGCGCCCGCGATCACGATGGACTGCGGCAGGTCTTCGGCGAGGATCTGCTCCTCGAACGTCACCACCCGAGAGGTACGGCGGGTGCCCGGCAGCAACTTCGGGGTGGCGCCGGTGGCGATGATGCAGTGGTCGAAGCCGATGGTGCGGGTGTTGCCGTCGTAGTCGGCCACCTGGAGCGTGTGTGGGTCGAGGAACGTGCCGCGACCGCTGATTTCCGTGATCTTGTTCTTCTTCATCAGGTAGTGGACGCCTTTGACCCGGCCGTCCGCGACCCTCCGACTGCGGCGGAAGGCCTCCCCGTAGTCGAAGGAGATCTGCCCGTCGACCTTGATGCCGAAGGTCTTCGCCTCCCGCGTGAAGATGTGCGCGAGTTCGGCGTTCCGCAGCAGGGCCTTGGTGGGGATGCAGCCCACGTTCAGGCAGACGCCGCCCCAGTACTTCTCCTCGACGACCGCTACGCGCTTGCCCAGTTGGGCGGCCCGGATGGCGGCAACGTATCCGCCGGGGCCCGCGCCGAGTACGACGACGTCGAAGCGCTCACCCTGCTCGTCCATGGACGGTTCCTTTCCACTGGGGCGGCCGGCTCCACGCGAGGGGCCGACTCGCTCCCGATCGAACAATGTGTTCATCAACTCAACAGCGGTGGCTCACCCGGACGACCGTTTCAGCGCCCCGATGTCATGATCTGAACCCGCTCAGCAATCATCCACGGCGGGCCGACGCCTCGTCGACTTCGTGTACTCCGGCCTCGGCGGCTCCGAGCCTGGAGGGTGTCGAGCCCCAGGGCCGCGACCGGGCCGTGCACGCGGGGTTTGAGGACGGCATCCGGCGCCGCCGCGTGGACGGCGCCCGAGCCAGCCCAGACCCACCTCGACGCTCTCCAACCGGGGGAAGACCTGCGGCAGTCCGAGATGCTCCGGGCCCGGGACGGTCATGGCGGACCTCCAGCCGGACTTCGTACGGGAGGTCGGCGGCCGGCTCGCCGAGGGCAAGCTCCACTACCGCGAACCCGTGAGGGACAGCCTCGACAACCCCCTGGACGCCTTCCTCTCGATGGTGCGGGGCGAGAACGTCGGAAAGATGATCGTCAAGCCCTGAGTCCGCCTCCAGCGGACTGCATCGAGGGGCCTGCCGTGCGCGCGGCGGGCCCACTCGCGCGTCGGTCGCGGCGCGAGCTCGGAGCGCCAGGGCGTCGCGCGGGGCTCGGCCCCGACTGCACCGCGGAGGCGGAGTTCTCCGCACCTCCGCCGACCGCTGTTCGCCAGACTCCAGGAGTCGGGCAGGTGCAGCACCCCTCTCAGCGTGGAGCGTTTGCGCTCACCGACTCACCCCATTTAGTATTACGATCATAATTCAATGACCATGAGTCCTCGTTCAGGCCGCGCCACCAGCGCCCTGATCACGTCCTCCCCACTGCACCAGGAACTCCCCATGGACCTCTCCACCAGCACCGCCCTTGTCAGCGGAGCCAACCGGGGCTTCGGCCGGGCCCTCGCCGCCGAACTGCTCGGCCGCGGCGCCACCGTCTACGCCGGCGCCCGCAATCCCGACCAGGTCGACCTGCCCGGCGCCAAGCCGATCGCGCTCGACATCACCGACCCCGCCTCGATCGCGGCCGCCGCCGAAGCCACCGGCGATGTGACCGTCCTCATCAACAACGCGGGGTCCGCCACCGGCGCCGACCTGCTCTCAGCCGACCTGGACGACATCCGGCTGGAGATGGACACCCACTATTTCGGCACCCTCTCGGTGGTCCGGAGCTTCGCGCCCCAGATCGCGGCCAATGGTGGCGGGGCCATCCTGAACGTCCTGTCCGCGTTGTCCTGGGTCAGCTTCCCGGAGATCGGCGCCTACTGCGCCGCCAAGTCCGCGGAGTGGTCGCTCACCAACGCTCTGCGCGTGCAGCTCGCCGACCAGGGCATCCGCGTGGCGGGACTGCACGTCGGCTACATGGACACCGACATGGTCCGGGATGTCGACGCGGCCAAGTCGCACCCGGCCGACATCGCCCGGATCGCCGTCGACGGCATCGCCGCCGGCGCCTACGAGATCCTCGCGGACAACGCCGCCCGCCAGGCGCAGACCGCGCTGGCCGGAGGCGTCTCCGTGCTCTACCCGCAGCTCCCCTGAGGATCGGCCGCCCAGGATCCGCCCCGAGCCGGTGGATGCCGGTGCTCGGTATCGCACCCCGCGCCGTCGCGCGCCGACATCCACATCCATTGGTCCATCACCAAGTACGTCTGCCCGGAACGTCATGAAACAGCACCGCAGGCAACCGGCTCGGGGCGGCAGCGCGGTCCGAGCCGTGATCATCACCAGCGTGGCCGGGTTCATCACCCCGCTCGACAACCTGATCGTCACCACCGCCCTCCCCTCCATCCGCGAGGACCTCGGCGGCGGCCTCGAAGACCTCGAATGGACGGTCAGCGCCCAGACGGAGTGAGCACACCCCGGCAGACCGAGCCCACCACGAACTCCTGGCGCAACCGCGTTCAGCACACTCGGCAGGCCTCAGACGAAATGCAGGGCACGCAAGTACCGAAGACCCCGAGAGCTTCTGGTTGAAGGCCGCGGAGGGCATCGACCGGGATGCCACCCCGCATCGCGCCCTGGACGCCTCGGGCGCACCCTACCGCTGGTTTCCCGACGGGCGGCTCAACGTCTGTTTCAACGCGGTCGACCGGCACGTCGAAGCCGGCCGCGGCGAACAGGCCGCGCCCATCGGGGAGAACAGGGCGCAGGACCTCGATGACGCTGGGGTCGTCCACCGTCGAGGGGATGGGTTCGCCTATGACTCACCCGTGACCGGCACCCGGCGCACCTACACCTACGCGCAGCTGAGGGACGAGGTGGCGGCGGCCGTCGGCGATGCCGCGCATCGTCTTGCGATACCCAACTCGGCCTGCTCCTGCGGACGTTGCAGGATCACAACCGCATCCGCTTCGCGGTGGAGGTCGCCACGGCCGTGGCCGACGAGATCGGCGCCGGCCGCACCGGCATCCGGATCTCTCCCGGCAACCCCTTCCAGATCAACGACCTCGCGGAGAGCGACCCCCACGAGCTCTACCCACCTTCTCCGCGCCCTCGCGCCCCTCAACCTCGCCTACCTGCACATCGGGCACGGAGGCGACGAGGAACTCCTCTTCACCCTCCGCAAGTTGTGGCCGACCGCCCTGCTCCTCAACCGGGCGGGTGCCGACATCGCCACCCGGGCCAAGGACGTCGAAGACGGCCTGGCCGACGTCATCACCGTCGGCAGCATGGCCCTCGCCAACCCCGACCTCGTCGAGCGCGTACGCTCCGGCGCGCCCCTCAACACTCCTGACCCCAACACCTTCTACGGCGGCGGCGCGGCCGGCTACACCGACTACCCCACCTAGGACCTGTCCGGCCGATCAAGTCGCAGGAGAGCGGCGGTGTCTGCGAAGTGCCGGTGAGCGGGGTGTGGTGCGTGTAGCTGCAAGGCGGAGG
>NZ_JBEZLR010000118.1:0-30655 GCF_040652275.1 Streptomyces sp. NPDC048275 | reverse complement strand
GGTCGCGATGGCTCCGCCATCACTCCCTCCTCCGCCTTGCAGCTGCACGCACCAGACCCCGCTCCTTCTCCCACCCTCCCATTGCCGGTCGGTCTTAGGTGTGGGTGACGCCACGCGTCTTCGTACTCCGGCTGCGGTACGTGGCCTCGGCGCCGTACTCCCGCAGGAGGGGCGGGGGTTCAGACCGGTGGCGGCATCGGTTGTCAGCGGCGGGCTTTACCGTTGACGCATGGATCTTCGACTGCCCCGACTTCGGGGGCCCGCACCGCGGAGGCCGCGACGGTGGGCTGCCGCCGCGGCCGCCGTTGTCGTGCTCGCCGGGGCCGGGACGTGGACGGCCGTCGCCTCCGACGGCGCCCCGCCCGTGCACCGTGCCGACCGCGTCATGGACATGGGCGGCGGGGTGAGGATCGACACCTCGTACGTCACCGCGGGCTCGACCTCCGGACGCCGCCCCGCCGTGCTGCTCGCGCACGGCTTCGGCGGCAGCAAGGACGACGTACGGGAGGAGGCGGAGCAGCTCGCCCGCGACGGGTACGCGGTGCTGACATGGTCGGCGCGCGGCTTCGGCAGGTCCACCGGGAAGATCGGGCTGAACGACCCGAAGGGCGAGGTCGCCGACGTCTCTCGACTGATCGACTGGCTGGCGAAGCGCCCGGACGTCCAGCTCGACAAGAGCGGCGACCCGCGCGTGGGCGTCACCGGCGCCTCCTACGGCGGGGCGGTCTCGCTGCTGGCGGCGGGGTACGACCAGCGGGTCGACGCGATCGCCCCGGCGGTCACGTACTGGAACCTGTCGGACGCCCTCTTCCCGAACGGCGTCTTCAAGAAGCTCTGGGCCGGCATCTTCATCAACTCCGGCGGCGGTTGCGGCAACTTCGAGGCGCAGCTGTGCGCGATGTACAACCGGGTCGCGGAGTCCGGCACACCGGACGCGGCGGCCAGTGGCATCCTCGAGGAGCGCAGCCCCTCCGCCGTCGCCGACCGCATCAAGGTGCCCACGCTCATCGTGCAGGGCCAGTCCGACTCCCTGTTCCCGCTCGGTCAGGCCGACGCGATGGCCAAGGCGATCCGGGCCAATGGCGCGCCCGTGGACGTCGACTGGATCTCCGGCGGGCACGACGGCGGTGACATGGAGGCGGACCGCGTCCAGTCCCGCGCCGGCTCCTGGTTCGACCGGTACCTGAAGGACGACAAGGGCGCCGACACGGGCCCCGCCTTCCGTGTCACCCGCACCGGAGGCATCGACTCCACCGACGGCGCCGCACAGTTGCGGGGCGCGAGCGCGGACACCTACCCGGGCCTGGAGAGCGGGCAGCGCACGGTCGCGCTGACCGGCCGCGAGCAGACCTTCGACAACCCCGCGGGCGCCAGTCCGCCCGCGATCTCCGCCCTTCCCGGAATCGGCGGCACCGGCGGCCTGTCGCAGCTCTCCTCGCTCGGCGTGGGAGTCTCGCTCGACTTCCCGGGCCAGTTCGCGCGGTTCGAGTCCGCGCCCTTCGGCAGCGACCTGCGGATCACCGGGTCGCCCACGGTCACGGTCCACGTCGAGTCGAGCACCGACGACGCGGTCCTCTTCGGGAAGGTGTACGACGTCGGCCCCGGCGGCACCCAGCAGGTGCTGCCGTCCCAGCTGGTGACACCGGTGCGGGTGGAGGGCGCGAAGGCGGGCAAGGACGTCACCCTCACGCTGCCGGCCATCGACCACGACGTCCAGAAGGGACACCGGCTGCGCCTGGTCGTCTCCTCGACGGACCTCGGCTACGCGTCCCCGGCGGCCCCGGCGACGTACACGGTGTCCCTGAAGGGCGACCTGAAGGTCCCGACCGCCCCCGCGGTGAAGACCGCCGCGGCGTCGCTTCCCGCGTGGGTGTGGTGGCTGCCGCCGGTCGCGGCGCTGGCCGCGCTGGCACTCCTGTTGACCGGCCGCCGCCGCACCACTGCGGGAGCGCCCGATCCCGAGCTCGCCGAAGTCCCGCTCCAGATCACGGACCTGAGCAAGCGCTACGCGAAGTCGGCGGACCGGTACGCGGTACGGGACCTGTCGTTCCGCGTGGAGAAGGGCCAGGTCCTGGGCCTGCTGGGGCCGAACGGCGCGGGCAAGACGACCACCCTGCGCATGCTCATGGGCCTGATCACGCCCGACGCCGGCGAGATCCGCGTCTTCGGACACGAGATCCGGCCGGGCGCGCCGGTGCTCTCCCGGGTCGGGGCCTTCGTCGAGGGCGCGGGCTTCCTGCCGCACCTCTCGGGCCGCGAGAACCTGGAGCTGTACTGGCAGGCCACGGGACGCCCGCCCGAGGACGCGCACCTGGAGGAGGCGCTGGAGATCGCGGGCCTGGGCGACGCGCTGGCCCGAGCCGTGCGCACGTACTCCCAGGGCATGCGCCAGCGTCTGGCCATCGCCCAGGCGATGCTCGGCCTCCCGGACCTCCTCATCCTCGACGAACCGACCAACGGCCTAGACCCGCCCCAGATCCGCGAAATGCGCGAGGTCATGATCCGCTACGCCGCGGCCGGCCGCACCGTCATCGTCTCCAGCCATCTCCTCGCCGAGGTCGAGCAGTCCTGCACCCACCTGGTGGTCATGGACCGCGGCCGGCTGATCCAGGCGGGCCCGGTCTCCGAGATCGTGGGCTCGGGCGACACGCTCCTGGTCGGCACCGGTGCGCCGGTGGACGAGCCGGTCGTCGAGAAGATCGGCGCGCTGCCGGGCGTGGCCTCGGCCGTCGCCGCCGACGGCGGGATCCTGATCCGCCTCGACGAGGGCGGAAGCGCCCAGCGCCTGGTCGTGGAGCTCGTACGGCTCGAAGTGCCCGTGGAGTCGGTGGGCCCCCACCGCCGCCTGGAAGACGCGTTCCTCACCCTGATCGGAGGTGCCGCATGAGTGCGCTCGTCGAGCGGACCGAGACGGCGGACGGGTACCGGGCGCGGCGGACGTTGCCGCTGCGCGTGGAACTGATCCGGCAGTTGAAGCGGCGCCGCACGCTCGTCATGGGGGCGATCCTCGCGGTGCTGCCCTTCGTGCTCGTCGTCGCCTTCGCGATCGGCGGCGAACCGGGCTCGCGCAGCGGCCAGGTCACACTGATGGACACGGCGACGGCATCGGGCGCGAACTTCGCCGCGGTCAACCTGTTCGTGTCCGCGGGCTTCCTGCTGGTGATCCCCGTCGCGCTGTTCTGCGGGGACACGATCGCCTCCGAGGCGAGCTGGTCGTCGCTGCGCTATCTGCTCGCGGCGCCCGTGCCGAGGTCCCGGCTGCTGTGGTCCAAGCTCACCGTCGCGCTGGGCCTCAGCCTCGCCGCGATGGTGCTGCTGCCGATCGTCGCGCTGGCCGTGGGCACGGCGGCCTACGGCTGGGGTCCGCTGGAGATCCCCACCGGTGGCGAGCTCGCCGCGGGCACGGCGGCCCAGCGCCTTCTCGTGGTGATCGCGTACATCTTCGTGTCCCAACTGGTCACCGCGGGACTCGCGTTCTGGCTGTCGACCAAGACGGACGCGCCGTTGGGCGCGGTCGGCGGCGCGGTCGGCCTGACGATCGTGGGCAATGTGCTGGACGCCGTCACCGCGCTGGGCGACTGGCGCGACTTCCTGCCCGCGCACTGGCAGTTCGCCTGGGCCGACGCCATCCAGCCGACCCCGGAGTGGGCCGGCATGATCCAGGGCACGGCGATTTCGATAACGTACGCGCTCGTGCTGTTCGCCCTGGCCTTCCGGGGTTTCCGGCGCAAGGACATCGTGTCCTAGGTCTCCGGAAGATCACCTACCGGTCTCGACGGCCGCCCGCCGTGGCCGCTTCGAGATGCATCCGCAACGCTCCGTAGCGCACGGCTCGGCCCCCTCGGACGTCACAGTCACAGACATCCACCCACAGACGTGGGCGGGCGGGTGACTCACCGAGGGGGCACGGATGGGGAACGATCACATAGGGCGACCGCGACGATCGCTGCGACGGGGGCGACCGGGTGGCGCGCTGCTCGCCCTGACGCTCGCGGGCGGCCTGCTGCTCACCGGCTGCAGCGCGAGCGACAGCGGCGATTCGTCCGACGGTTCGAACACGTCACGTGGTTCGTACGGCTCCGGCGGCCTTACGGGCCCGCTGCCCGCCCCGGCCCCCGACCAGTCCGCGGACACGTCCCAGGGCGAGCAGACGGGCGACGCGAACCGCGAGATCGCGCCGTCCCCCGACTACCTCTCCACCTTCGCCCTCGACGTCGACACCGCCTCGTACGGCTTCGCCCGCCGCACCCTTGCCGACGGCCGGCTGCCCGACCCGGCGACCGTCCGCCCCGAGGAGTTCGTCAACAGCTTCCGCCAGGACTACGAACGCCCCGACGGCAACGGCTTCTCGGTCACCGTCGACGGCGCCCGCACCGACGAGGAGGACTGGTCGCTCGTCCGCGTCGGCCTCGCCACCCGGACCGGCGAACAGGAGGGCGAACGCCCGCCCGCCGCCCTCACCTTCGTCATCGACATCTCCGGCTCCATGGCCGAACCGGGCCGCCTCGACCTCGCCAAGGACTCTCTCGGCGTGATGACGGACCGGCTGCGCGACGACGACTCGGTCGCCCTGGTCACCTTCAGCGACGAGGCCGAGACCGTGCTGCCGATGACCCGCCTCGGCGACCACCGCGGCCGCGTCCACGACGCCATCGACGAGCTGGAGCCGACGGAGTCGACCAACCTCGGCGCGGGCGTGGACACCGGGTACGAGACGGCCGTCGAGGGGCTGCGCAAGGGCGCCACCAACCGCGTCGTCCTGATCTCCGACGCGCTGGCCAACACGGGCGACACCGACGCGGACTCGATCCTGGAGCGCATTTCGGACGCCCGCCGCGAGCACGGCATCACCCTCTTCGGCGTCGGCGTGGGCAGCGAGTACGGCGACGACCTCATGGAACGCCTGGCCGACAAGGGCGACGGCCACACGACGTACGTCTCCAACGAGGATGACGGCCACAAGGTCTTCAGCGAGCAACTCCCGCAGAACGTCGACCTCACGGCCCGCGACGCCAAGGCCCAGGTCGCCTTCGACCCGGCGACGGTGCAACAGTTCCGGCTCATCGGTTACGACAACCGCCAGGTGGCCGACGAGGACTTCCGCGACGACCGCGTCGACGGCGGCGAGGTCGGCCCCGGCCACACGGTCACCGCGCTGTACGCCGTCCGCACCAGGCCCGGCGCCTCCGGTCACCTCGCCACCGCGAGCGTCCGCTGGCTCGACCCCGACACCCGCACCCCGCACGAGGAGTCCGGCCAGCTGGAGACCGGCTCCCTCGACGACGGCCTGTGGACATCGCCCAACCGTTTCCAGGTCGATGCCGTGGCCGCGTACTTCGCCGACGCCCTGCGCACGGGCGACAACCGCTGGAACCCCCTGCCGGGCGCCCTCCCGTTGCGTGAACTCGCCGACCGCGCCCACCGGGTGGCCACCGCCACGGAGGACACGCAGGTACGAGACCTCGCGAACGCGATCGAGCAGGCGAGCGAACTCGCCGGCTGACGACGGGGAGTCGGCCGGCCGCCCACGGCGGGCATGATCCAGGACACGGCGAATTTCCCTGGCTTAGACCGACCGGCAATTGGAGGGTGGGAGAAGGAGCGGGGTGTCGTAGCCGCTCAGGCGGTGACCCGCTCCGCGCCATCGGGGTCATCGAAATAATTCATCATTTCCGAATGAGGCGCGGTCCAACCGGGTGAACCTGCGCAACCAATTCTCGTGCGTCGGGTTGATGAAGCTGATGAAGCAGTAGGGCTTGCGGCGCTACGAGAAGGGAACGCGCAGTGCTCAAGAAGGCAATGGTTGCCGCAGCGGTCGGCGCTTTTGCCGTCGGCATGCCGAGGGTGACCGCTCCCACGGCGCGTGCCCTCGTCGGCGACAGGGGACCGACCGTTGCGAACAGCAACGGCGAGGAACGCTGAGCCGGCTCCTCAGCCCGGGCCGTCCGCGATCACACGGACTTTCGGCGCAGGCGATCTCGCCTGTGAGCTGAGGCGACGACTCGGTCGACTTCATCATCGCGCTGAACCCGGCGATCGGCAGCAATTGCAAGAACGACTGACCGCCCAACGCACCAGCCTCCCGGCTGTGTCATGGCCGGCCTTGGACGTCGATCTCCATTCCAAGGTCGGCTTTCCCCATTCTTCAAGCAGGAAGACAGGACATTGCGACAGACCCTGAGCAGGGGAGTGTTCGCGGCGGCCGCCGCCGCCACGGGCATTCTGTCCCTGTACGGCAGCTCCGCCTTCGCTGACACGCACGCGGCGGGAGCCGCCGAGGATCCCGGTGTGCTGTCCGGGAACAGCATGCAGGTGCCGGTCGAGGTGCCGGTGAACCTGTGCGGCAACACCGTCGATGCGTTCGCGGCGCTCAACCACCCCTCCGGCAACTCCTGCGGCAACACCTCGGACAAGACGGGGTACGGGTCGCCCGAGCGCGACTCCGACGACTCCGGTGACTCCGGTGACAGCACTGCCGGCACGCGTGCGAAAGGAGACACAGGGGGTTCGTCCAGTCCGCTGTCCGGGAACAGTGTGAAGGTGCCGGTCGAGGTGCCGGTGAATGTGTGCGGCAACATCGTTGATGCGGGCGCGGTGTTCAACTACGCGCTCGGCAACTCCTGCGACAACGTCTCGTACGGCGACGACGGTTACGGCACGGAGGAGGAGACGCCTCCGTCGCCACCTGTCAGTCAGCCGCCCACCAGCACTCCCACCCCGCCTCCCACGCGTACGAGTGAGACGCCGCCTCCCACGCGTACGAGTGAGACGCCGCCGGCCGACGAGCACCTCGTCGACCCGCCCACCATGGCCGAGACCGGCAGCGGGGGGATGGTGGCGGCCTCGACCGCCGGTGCCGCACTGATCGCGGGCGGGGTGGTGATGTACCGCCGCGGCCGCGCCGCCTCCCACCGGTAGGTGCTCCTGGGTGCCGGACGCAACCCGCCCGGCACCCGCACCCCCCTGGACCGACGCGAGCCACCGGACCAGGCAGCCCAAGCCTGTCCGGGGACGAACCGCCGCATGGGCCGGATCGGCAGCGAGCCTAGTCGCCATCACTGCTTGCCAAACCCGGATCGACCCGTCGCCGACGCCTCGGGCCGCTGACGACTCTCTCCGTCAGCGGCCCGAGGCGTCCGCGCATGGTCCTTAGACCGACCGGCAAATGGGGGGCGGCGTCGCGGGGCTGGGCACGCACATCTGCCGCGTTGTCGTCAGTCACCAACGCTCCGCGTTGCCTCCCTCCTCCGCCTTGCAGCTGCACGCACCCAGCCCCGCTCCTTCTCCCACCCCCCCATTTGCCGGTCGGTCTTAGTCAGCGGCGTACCGGCGACGGCGACCCACTTCGGCTGCTGCCCCCCGGTACGGGGACCGTCCCGCCCGTCGGGGTCGTCCTGAGCCGGCGGCGTACCCCTCGGACGAGTGTCGACGCCGTGAAGGTCGCGCCGTGCACGAAGCGCATGGCCGGACCGAAGCCGGAGGCGGTCACCAGGCCCGCGAGGAACAGGCCGGGGTGGGAGGACTCGAAGTCGCGCCCGACCGCCGGGGAGCCGTCGGGCAGGGCCGCCAGCGTCCCGCGCAACTCGGAGGAGAGCAGTCCGAGCCGGTCGCAGCGCGGCCGGAAACCCGTGGCGGCGATGACGTGTTGGGTCTCCAGGGTGCACGGAGTGCCCCCGCGGCTCACCGTGTCCAGCCGTACGCCGCCCGGCACCGCACAGGCCGCGGCTACCTCGTGACCCGCCAGCACCTCCACCGCGCGCTCCACCCGGTCCCGCACCCACCACGCGCCCGCCGGCCCCAGCGCCGTGGTCGCGATGCGTGCCCGGGTCGGCTCCGACAGACGCCGGAAAAGGCCGGGGCGCTCGGAGTAGAACCAGTTGCGCCAGCCGGGGCCGAGGCCGCTGTGCGGGGAACGAAGCGACTGCCACCAGGGGCGCTCCCACGGCGGCGGCACATCGTTCCAGCACAGCCGCTCCGCCCGCGCCAGCACCCGTACGCGCGTTCCCTGTTCGGCGAGCAGCGCCGCGGTCTCCAGGGCCGCCTGGCCGCCACCGATGACAGTGACGTCCTTGCCGCGGAAGCGGTCGAGCTCGCTGTGGTGGCTGCTGTGCGTCACCAGGGCGGGGTGCAGTCCGCGCAGGGTCGGCGGTACCTCGACGAACGGCATCACACCGACCGCCAGCGCCACTGCCCGCGCGTGCACCTCCTCCCCGTCCTCGGTGACCGCCGTGAAGCCGCCGGGGCAGGATGCCACGCGGGTCACCGTGCGCTCGTCCACCGCCGGCACGGCATGGCGCGCGAACCACAGGCCGTACGCCGCGAACGCCTCGACCGGGATCGGCTTCGCGTGACGTGCCGTCAGGCCCTGCTCCGCGCAGTAAGCGCCCAGGTGCCAACGCCCCGCCGGATCGGAGAGGTTGGACGCCCACGGCTCCGACTTCAGGAACATGCCGCTGGGCATGTTGTCCCGCCAGGACGCCATGGGTCGGCCGAACACGCGCAGGTTCAGCCCGGCGGCCGCGGCGTGGGACGCGATCGACAGACCGTACGGGCCTGCGCCCACCACCAGAAGGTCGTACATGATCAACTGCTCGCTTTCTCGTTGTCGGTAAGGGAGGGCGAGACCGCCCGGGGGATCGGCCGTGGCGCGGGGGGCGCAGCCGTCGCGCCCAGCCGCTCGCGCAGTCGGCGGGACACATGACGGCACCACAGGGCCCACATCGCCCATCCGGGGACACGGTCGTCCCGGGCGTACCAGGCCAGTTCGCGCCCACCCGGCGCCGCACGCAGCACGGCGAGCGGCGCGTAGTTCTCGACCACGAACGCCCGCCCGGCCATCGGGGCCCCGTCCGGTAGCGGACGGCCCGTCAGGTCCAGGTGCAGGGCCCGTACGACGTCCAGTCCCGCGCTGTCCGCGAAGAGCCGGAACTGGGCGCCGGGGCGCGGGTTGAAGTCGAGCAGGTGATAGCGGCCCGTCGCACCGCAGCGGCGGAAGTCGAGGTCGAAGATGCCGCGGTAGCCCAGCTCGCCGGTGAGTCGCTCGGCCAGCGCCTGCACTTGCGGGTTGGGCGTCCAGCAGCCCACCGCGGTCAGCCCGGCTCCACGCGGCCAGGCCAACTGCTTGCGGCCCGGCCCGCCCGCGCGCACGGTGCCCGAGTGGTCGGCGTAGCCATGGAAGAACCAGTCGCGGTCCGGTCCCGGCGGCAGGTACGCCTGCAGGAGAAGGCGGCTGCCCGCCTCCTCGGTGCGCAGGTACAGCTCCCGGGCCTGCTGCATGGAGCGGACCAGCGCCGTGCTGCGCAGCCCGCTGCCGGCGGGCAACAGCCAGGGGCGGCTCCACTTCGCCACCAGCGGCAGCCCGAGCTGCCGCGCGTCGTCGGCGACCCGCGCCGGACTGTCCGGGATCAGCGTCACCGGGTGCGGGACGTCCGCGGACGCGCACACGGCGGCCAGTTCCGCCTTGTCGGCGACGCGTTCGGGCAGCGTGGACGGCATCGTCGGCAGCAGGTAGGCGGGTGTGAGTTCGTCCCGCATCCGTCCCACGGCGATCGCGCTCGCGTCGTCCATCGGGACCAGGACGGCGGGACGCGCGATCCGGTCGGCCACGCGGCGCAGCACGACGAGGATGTCGTCCGGGGATGCTCCCGGGAGTGGCGGGGGATGCATCTGACGTACGTAACGCGACGCGTGGATGGGACTTTTCGCTGAATCGGCGACGACATGCACCTCCACTCCCGCCCTGCCGAGGGAACGCACGGCCCCCAGCGTTCCGTGATGAAAGGGATTCTGGTCGATCCGCAGCAGTACGGCGGGGACGCGGGTGTCGAGAAACGACACGAATTCTCTCTTTCTTTAGGATCGGCTCACCCACACGGGCGAGCACGGCACTCGAAAGCCGCAATGGCAATGGCGCCCTTGGCTTTCCTGTGCCTGACTACATATGACTGCTCGTCAATAAGGAGAACTGAGGCGGAAGGCCGGATGACAGCGAAGAAAGGAGCAGACATGGCTCCACAGCGCAAGCGGGTCCGGGTTCGCTGGCTGGCTGCGGGCGCTGCGGCAGTCGCCGCGGCGACCGCCCTGGTGTCCGGTCATCCGGCGGAGGTGGGGGTGCTGGGAGCCGACGATCCTCGCCCTCCGGCGCCGACCACCCAGGTACGGGGCAAGGAGGTCCCGGCCTTCGGCGCCTTCCTCGGCTCCGACGCCCGTGGCGTGGCCCGCATGCCGCTGTTCAGCAGGTGGCTGGGCGGTACCGAGCTCCGCGTCGGCCACACCTATCTGCCCGGCAACCGCTGGCGGGACATCGAGGGTGCCCCCGGCTTCCTCGACGCCTGGGCGCGCTGGCGCAACCAGGAGGCCGACCGGACGCTCGTCCTCAACGTCCCCATGCAGGAGCGCAACGAGGACGGTGTCTCCGACCCCGAAGTCCGGCAGCTGTTGCAGCAGGGCGCGGCCGGGGCGTTCGATCACCATTTCCGCGCCCTCGCCAAGCGGCTGGTCGAGCTGAAGGTGCCGGACACGGTCCTCGTGCTCGGCTGGGAGATGAACGGCACCACGTACACCCATCGCTGCGGGCCGGACCCGGAGGCATGGAAGAAGTACTGGAACAGGATCGTCACCACCATGCGGTCGGTGCCGGGCCAGAAATTTCAGTTCGATTTCACGCCGGCCCGCGGTCTGGACGCAGTGCCCTGGACGAAGTGCTATCCGGGGGACGGCACGGTCGACATCATCGGCATGGATTCCTACGACCAGCCGACCGGGCTGTCGTTCGACGAACAGGTGACAGAGCCCTACGGGCTTCAGGCCCATGTGGATTTCGCGAAGGCCCACGGCAAACCGATCTCGTATCCCGAATGGGGACTCTTCCGCAACGGCGACAACACCGAGTACATGGGGCGCATGCTCGCGTGGATCAACGAACACAGGCCGCTCTACAACACGTTGACCGACTACTGCCCGCACGGTGTGTGGCGGTGCAGGGACAACCCGAGGGCGTCCCACCTCTACCGGTCCGTCCTCTCCGGCCGTACCGACGAGGCGACCCCGACCCCCACCCCCACCCCCACACCGACACCGACACCGACCACGCCCACCGCACCCACCACGCCGCAGCCCCCGGAGGAGTGCACGCCGATGGACCTGGGCAGCTGGGTGGAGTACTGGCTCGGCGGGAAGCTCTGCTTCCGCTTCGACTGGTGATAGCCCACCCGCCGGCGCTTCGGTCGGGTCCACCGTCGTCACCGCTGTCCGCGCATATCGGTGGCGGCGGCCGGTCCGGGCACCGAGGCGCCGGGAAGGGGATCGTCGTCCTGGTCGGTCTTCCTCGGCCGCGCCAGCAGGGCCAGGCCGCCCAGCAGCCCGCCCGCGCTCGCGCCCACCAGAGCGGTCACCGCCGGCGACGCGGACGTCGGCTCGGTCGGCTTCACCGCCCGCGAGAACTGCACGAGCCGGACCTGGGTGCTGGCGCTGGTGTCGTCCGCGTGCTGGGTCAGCGCGCGGGAGACCGCGTTGGCCATGTCGATGGCGAGACCGGGGCGCGAGGAGGTGGCGGAGACGGCGACCATCGGCGCGTCCGGCGAGGTCGCCGTGCGCACGCTGTGCTGCAGGGTCTGCACCGGCACGCCCGCCCACACCTGCGCGTCCCCGAGCACCGCGAGCTGCGTGGCGACCCGGCCGTATGCCTGCGCGAAACCGAGGGCGGAGTCCGGGTTGGACTTCTCGGTCGGTACGGCGATGACGTAGCTGGTGGCCGTGTACGTCGGGGGTGTGAGCATGCCGTACGCGCCGCCCAGCAGGCCCCCGGCGAGGGTTCCGGCCGCGAGCAGGGACCAGGGCGGCAGCCTCCTGACACGGGCCAGGAGCAGGCTGTGCTGACGGGGCGGAGTGTCGGTCATGACGGGCTGGCTCCCAGAGGTGAGAGGGACGACGACGAACTGGAGACCGCTGCCGCATACACGTCCATGAGGCGAGCTGCGCTGCGGGTGATGCTGTAGCGGTGGGCGATTTCCGGGGCCGTGCGCGGCCGGGGGCCCGCCGCGCGGACCTCGGCGATCGCGCGGGCGTACGCCTCGGGCCCGCCGCGCACGCGTCGCGCGCCGGCGGCGACCGACGGCGGCAGGTCCTCGATCGCCGGGCAGGAGGCGTAGAGCACGGGCAGGCCGGACGCCAGCGCCTCCACGACCGCCAGGCCGAAGGCCTCCTCGGTGGACGGCGACGCGAGGAGGTCCATCGCCGAGGTGAGCGAGGGCAGGTCGGGGCCGGGGGAGCCGTCGGGGATGTAGGGACGTTCGCCGGTGAACAGGACGCGGTCGGCCACGCCGGCCTCGTGGGCCGTACGGCGCAGGACGTGCTCCTCGGCGCCGCCGCCCACCAGCAGCAGCCAGTGGTCGTCCGGGAGCCGGGTGAGCGCGTGGACGAGGACGTCGAACCGCTTGCCCGGGGCGAGTCGGCCGACGCCCCCGATGACGTACGCGCCCTTCGGCAGGCCGAGGCGTCGGCGGGTGCGCTCGCGCCGCTCCTGGTCGAAGCGGAAGCGGTCCAGGTCGATGCCGTTCGGGACGACCTCGATGCGGGGCGCGGGCACGCCCCAGTGCTTGAGGCGGTCGGCCACCGCTGAGGAGACGGCGACCGTCGCCGAACCGAGGCGCTCGCTGGCGAGGTACAGCGCGCGCACCCCTGCCGTCAGCCTGCGGCCCTCCATCTGGGAGTCGCCCAGGGAGTGTTCGGTGGCGACGACCGCGCGGACCCCGGCGATGCGTGCGGCGGGCCGGCCGTAGACGCAGGCCCGGTACAAGTGTGTGTGCACCAGGTCGTAGCCGCCGGCGCGGATCAGCCGAACCAGGCGCGGGAGCGCGGCCAGGTCGCGGTTGCCGCCCATGCCGAGATGCACGACGCGGACGCCGTCGGCGGCGAGACCCTCGGCGACCGCACCGGGGTTGGTGAGCGTCACGACGTCGCAGTCGACGGGCAGGTGACGCAGCAGCAGACGCAGCTGCTGCTCGGCCCCGCCGACACCGAGGCCGGTGATGATGTGCAGAGCCCTCATCTCACAGGCCCTCCACCGGGCGCCGGCGCAGCCGGTGCAGCCGGTGCTTGAGGTGCAGGCGCCAGGCCGTGTCCTTCTGGCCGACGTGCACGCGCGGCAGGGCGTGCGGCCCGGTCAGCGGGCCGGGGTCGATGGCGCAGGCGTAGGTGTATCCCGCTTCCCGTACGGCCTCGACGGCGTCGGCGTCGACCGTGCCGTACGGGTAGCAGAAGCCGTCGACCCGGATGCCGGTCAACTCCGTGAGCAACGTACGGCTCTCGGCGACCTCGGCCTTGAGGGTGAGGGCGTCCGCCCGGGTGAGGTCGATGTGCGTCAGCCCGTGCGAGCCGATCTCCATGCCCTCGGCGGCCGCGTGCCGGATGCCGTCGGCGGTCAGCAGCGGCTTGCGCGGGCCGAGCGGGTCCCAGGCGTTGTCGCGGCCGAGTCGTCCGGGCAGCACGAAGACGGTGGCGCGGCAGTCCCAACGGCGCAGCAGTGGCAGGGCGTCGGTGACGAAGTCGGCGTACCCGTCGTCGAAGGTGAGTCCGACCAGGCCCCGCCCCTGGCCCCGGGCGCGGGCGGCGAGCAGCTCGGCCACGGACACACCCCGCAGCCCGCGCCGGCGCAGCCAGGCCAGCTGCCGGTCGAGCCGCTCGGGCGTGACCGTGATGCGGTACGGGTCGTCCGAGCAGTCGCCCACCGAGTGGTACATCGCCACCCACGGGGCCGGGCCCGGGCGCGGGGCGGGGAGTCTGTCGGTGTCGGTGGAATCAACGGAAGCGGCCATGTGTGAGCTTTCGGGTGAGGGCGCGTACGGAGCGCGGTGCGGATGCGAAGCCCTGGGCGCCCAGTGCCCAGGTGAGCGGGACGAAGACGGCGGTCACGGTCAGGCAGCCGGCCGCGAGACCAGCCACCGGGGACTCCGTACGGCCGGCGACGAACGCCCCGGCGACGGTGGCGACGACCGCGGCGCACACGAGCCTGCTCAGCTCGGCCAGTACCTGCCGGATGCGGATCGAGACGCCGCAGGGGTTGTTCTTCCGCGCCGTTCGCAGGCCGACGAGCAGCAGGGTGGCCGTGACGGTGATGCCGAAGGCGTTGGCGGCGGCGATCCCCTCCACGCCCCAGGCGTGCACGGTCGCGGCGCCGATCGCGGACGTCACGGCGATGCCGGCGGCCATCGCGCCGACGGGATACCAGGTGGGCCGGCCCGCGGAGAAGTACGAGCGGACCAGGGTGCCCACCAGGGTTTGGCTCAGCAGCCCGAGGGCGTACACGCGCATGACGTCCGCCGTCGCCTGGGTGTCGCCGGCGGTGAACTCGCCTCGCTGGAAGAGCAGTTCGATCATCTGCGGAGCACAGGCGATCACCGCGCACATACCCAGCAGCAGCAGACCGGAGGCCAGCGCCAGATCCCGCTCGACGCGGCGGCGCGCCCGTTCGGTGTCGCCGTCCGCGAGGGCTCGTGCCACCACCGGGAAGGTGACGGTGCACACCATCAGCGACAGCGTCATCGGGATCTGGGCGACCTTCTGCGCGTAGTTCAGGTGCGAGATGGCTCCGGAGGGCAGGGCGGAGGCGAGGAAGCGTTCGACGAGGACCTGCGACTGGCGGCACAGGGCGAAGAGGAGTACGGCGGCGACCAGGGCGAGTTGCATCGGCCGCTCCGCGGCGACGGACCTGGGCCTGCCGAGGGCCGGTGTACGCGACGCCAGTTGCCGCCACAGCGACGGCAGTTGCACCGCCACCATCAGGCAGCCGCCCGCCGCGACCCCGACCGCGGCGGAGCGCACGCCCCAGCGTTCGCCGAGCAGGAACATCGTGGCGACGATGCCGGTGTTGTAGGCGACGTAGATCGCCGCGGGCGCGAGGAAGCGGCGGTGGGCCCGCAGGGCGGCGCTGCAGTACCCGGCGAGCCCGAAGGTCAGCACGCAGATCGCGGTGATCCGCGTGCAGTCGGCGGCGAGGCGGGGATCGGGCAGGCCGGGCGCGAGGGCCTGGACCAGGTAGGGAGCCGTGCCGACGACCAGCGCGGCCACCGCGGCGAAGGCGAGGCACAGGCGGGGCAGGGTGGCGACGACGAGGGCGCGGACCGGGTCGCCCGGGGCGCCCCGGGCGCGACGGGCCAGCGCCATGCTGAACGCCGGGATCAGCACGATCGCCAGCCCGTCCTCGATGAGCAGCGTGGCGGCGAACTCCGGCACGGTCCACGCGACCAGGAAGGCGTCCGTGTCGCTTCCGGCGCCGAACAACCGCGCCAGCGCCTGATCGCGCACCAGGCCGAGCAGTGAGCCGGCGATGGACAGGGACGCCGTGACGAGCGCGGCCCTGGCGAGGAACCCCCCGGAGGCCGAGGTCGGGTCGGCGCTGTCCTCGGCCTTGGTGGCGGCACGCGCCGCGGGTACGGTCACCGCGCTGTCTTTTTCGGATCCGGGGGGTCGTGAAGGCACCACCGTCATCGCGCCAGGGCCTCCTCGACGCGCTTCCGCATCCCGCCCTGCGGCATGTCCACCCGCTCGTCACGGGCCAGCGCCCACCATGCCGCGAGCCCCAGAGCCACGGCGGTCAGCACGGTCGAGGGGCCGCCGATGTCTCCGTACACGAAGTCGGTCAGCAGCCAGAGCAGCAGCCCGCAGGCGACGAGCGCGCAGTCGAGTCCCGGTCCCCGGTCGCGCAGCAGCCTCCGCAGTCCGCACACCAGGAGCGCCAGCCAGCTTCCGGCGAGCGCGAGCAGCCCGATCAGGCCCTGCTCGCTCAGCACCAGCAGGTACATGTTGTGCGGTGACAACAGCGGCTGCCTCTCGTACGTCACTCCCGCGCCGTTGATGTCGCTGGCCGACGACAGCGCCAGGGTGGCGTGCCCGTCCCGGTACTCGGGAAAGCTCTTCAACCCGACGCCGGTCAGCGGATGTTGGCGCCAGATGCCGGTGGCGGACGCCCACAGGGTGTACCGGTCGACGACGGACTGGTCGGGGGTGTCGGTGACCTGCGCGATGCTGTCGATCCGCTGCTGCAGCAGCGCCGTGCCGATGCCGAACCCGCCCACCAGGATCACGCCCGCGGCGGCCGCGACCGCGGCCACCTTGAGCGCTCGCCGTAGCCCGGTCAGCCCCAACTGCACGGCGCACGTCAGGACGGTCGCGATCCAGGCGCCCCGGCTGAAGGAGAGCGCGAGCGGCAGCAGCAGTGCCAGAGCGCACCCGGCGGCGATTGCCCGCTGCCGTGCGGACGCCGGGCCCAGCGCCATCCCGACCGCGCACACCAGGCCGAGAGAGACCACCGTCGCCATGCCCATCACGTCATGCGGCCCGAAGGTGCCGACCGCCCGGATGTTCTCGCCCTGGTAGGAGGCGCCGGTCCGGGTGACGTACTGGTGAACGCCGACGGCCCCCTGGCACAGCGCGAGCCCTACGAACGACCAGGCCAGCAGCCGAAAGTCGGCCCGGTCGCGGATCAGCAGCAGCACGGCGGCCGGGACGAGCACGAAGATCTGCAGATAGCGGCCCAGGCCGGTGAGCCCGGCCTCCGGCGAGGACGCCCCCACGGCGGCGAGCGCGAGCCCCACGACCGGCAGGGACAGCACGACGGCCGCGGCGGGCGACAGCGGGCGCCGCCGTTCGCGCAGCAGACGGATCACGCAGTACACCACCGCCAGCCCTGAGACCACGTCGGCGGGCCCCGCGCCGTCCGGCGTCAGCGGCAGGGCCAGCAGGGCGGGCACGCCCACCACGGGCAGGACCGGCGTCAGCGCGGCGGCCCGGCGCGGGAGCGATGGCAGGGCGTGGCTCACGTTTTTCAGCTCCCCGTCGGACGCACCAGGCTGCCCGCGGTGCGCAGCAGGATGCAGATGTCCTGCCACAGCGACCAGTCGTCGATGTAGGCGTTGTCGAACCGGCAGCGGTCCTCGATCGAGGTGTCGCCGCGCAGCCCCTGGATCTGGGCGAGGCCGGTGATGCCGGTCCGCATGCGGTGGCGGGCGGCGTAACCGGGGTAGGTCTGGCTGAACTGCCCGACGAAGTAGGGGCGTTCGGGCCGTGGCCCGATCAGGCTCATGTCGCCCCGGAGTACGTTCCACAGCTGGAGCAATTCGTCGAGCGAGGTGCGCCGCAACATACGGCAGAACCAGCGCATCTCGTTCTCGTTCGCCACGCTCCACCGGGTCGCCGACTCGTGCGCGTCGACCGGGCGGTGAGTACGGAACTTCAGCAGCGTGAACGGCTTTCCGTCCTTGCCGATGCGCTCCTGCCGGAACACCACGCCCGGCCCGTCGCTGATCCGCAACGCCACCGCGCACGCCAGGAGCAGAGGGCTGACCAGCAGCAACAGCGTCCCCGACACGAGAATGTCGAGCGTTCGCTTGCCCGCGCTGCCGCGGTGCGCCGCGGACATGGCCAGACGCCGGCAGGAGAACCCGGCCAGCCGCTCCTTCGTCATGTACGACGGGGAGTCGGCGTCGACCTCCCAGACCTCGCAACCCGATTCGGCCAGCGCCCGCAGCAGCGGCCCCTGTTCGGCGCGTACGGAGGGGTGAACGGCCAGCACCGCCCGCACCCCGTTCTGGATGACCGCACGCTCGACCTCGGCGCTGGTCGTCAGCACCGGCAGGCCCTCGGTGCCGTGCTGCTGCTCGGCGACGATCCCCACCGGCCGCACGCCGCACCGCGGGTGGCGCAGCACGGCGGTGGCCACGCGCTGCGCGGTCGCCACCGGGCCGACGACGAGCGCGGTGTGCGGGTGGCGCAGCAGGGCGGCGCGCCGCCGCCCGTGCACGGCTCCGCGGAGCACACAACCCGCCGCCCCGTGCAGGGCGAGGCCCGTCAGCACGGTGCCGACGGACAATGCGTGCTCCGGCCGGTACGCCGCCAAGAGTGCCGAGAGCGCCAGCCAGGCCACCGCGATGCGGCCGCACACGGCGGGCAGTTCGTCCAGCAGCCCCGGCACCGCCGGCCGGCCGTCGCGCGGGCGCGGCAGCAGCGAGGCGACGATCAGCAGGGTGACGAGCAGCGGCTGGCGCTGGGCCTCGGTGAGCGCAAGCGTGCCCAACAGGGCGGCGACGCCGTCCGCGACGAGCAGCGGGACCGGTGAAGCCGACCGGGCCGGGCGCCGCGGGGAGGGGACCCGGGAACCGGTGGCGGCGCCGCGTGGCGGCATGACCGAGACTGCTGAGAATCCGTGGTCCCGTGGCTGTACGCCGGGGGAGGGGACGGTATGTTCGGCGGTCACGAGTGGATCGACTCCCTGTGCTCGGGCGGCTCGACGCGCTGTGTTGTCTGGTTCGCCCCGGCGCCACAGCCTGTGTCGAGCGGCTGACTGTGCTCAGCGCTGCGGGCCTTGGTGCTCCCCCCCGCTCGGCTCCGCTCGATCGGGGCGACCCCCGTGCCCGCTCGGGACGGGCGCGTCTTTTCGGCGGCGGGCCAGGTGCCGAGCAGGTCGCGGTAGATGTCCGTGACCGCCTCGGCGGTGTGCCGCACGTCGTGGGTGGTCAGCACGTGCCGGCGGCCACGGTTGCCGAGTGACTCGCGCAGGAGCGGGTCGAGCAGCAGCTCGGTGACGGCCCCGGCCAGCACCGCCGGTTGCTCTGGCGGGATCAGGCACCGGGCGGCGAAGGAGGGCGGCAGGCTCTCGCGGGCGCCGTCGACGTCGGTGACCACCACGGGCCGCCCGCAGGCCATCGCCTCCAGCGGGGCCAGCGCCATGCCCTCCCAGCGGGACGGCAGGACGACGAGATCGGCGGCCTGGTACCAGGGGGAGGCGTCGGTGACGGCTCCTGTGAACAGCACGGACTCCGGGGCGCCTTCGCGAAGCCGGTCGTTATCCGGACCGTCGCCGACCAGGACGAGGCGGGCGTCGGGCACCTTGTGCACGACGGCGTCCCACGCCCGTAGCAGGACGTCCTGCCCCTTCTGCCGGCACAGCCGCCCCACGCAGACCACCAGCGGCGCTGCCGGGTGGATGTCGGCGAGCGGTGCGAGCCCGGCCCGCACGGTGCCGGCGGTGGCAGGCTGGAAGCGCTCGGGATCGATGCCGTTGGGGACGACGGTCCATCGGCCGGCGATCCTGGCGCGCACGCCGGCCGCGCGTTCCGCCTCGCTCACACACACCACCCGTGCGGCCCAACGCGCCCCCCATCGCTCCCACCTGAGCGCCAGGGCCGCGGTGCCCCCGCCGACCGCCTCGAACGACCAGGCGTGCGGCTGGAAGACCGTCGGAATCCGCCCGCGCACCGCGAGCCGCCCGGCGAGCCCGGCCTTCGCGCTGTGCGCGTGCACCAGATCGGGGCGTACCTCGTCGATCACCCGTGCCAGGTGCCGTACTTCCCGCACGAGCGACGGACCCGGCGACCGCGTCGCGGACCAGTGCCGTACCTTCGCGCCGAGCGCCCGCAGTTCCGCGGTGAGTGTGCTGTCGGGGCAGGCCACGGTGACGTCCAGGCCGTACGCCAGCTGTGCCCGGACCAGGTCCGTCACGACGCGCGCGACCCCGCCGTCGACCGGTTGGGTGAGGTGCAGGACCCGCGGCCGAGGGCCGGTGGGTGACAGGTGCATCTGCGCGGTTTCCTCGCTCACGAAAGCGCTCGGCGCATGCGGCAGCGGGCTCACCGCTGAGCGTCGACGGCGACGAAGAGCACACCGGCCCACGCCGAGTCCTGCTGGGAACGGAGCCGGAAGGTCAACTGGTCACCGGCGTTCTGCAGGCCACTTCCGAGGTCGAACACGTCGGAGTCGTAGCCGAGGGTGTTGGCGTATTCAGGCACACGCGCCGCAGCCGCTCCGGGCTCACTGATGGTGGAGTTCAGGACGTCGTCCTGGGGGTTGGCGGAGTCGCTGAGGGCGGTGGAGGAGGACCCGGTCGTCAGGGTGAGCGAGTCGCCCGTGGTGCCGCGGTCGCCGTTGTACGCCACCAGGCCCGCCCGGCCCCCCGCACCCGCGGCAAAGCCCACGTCCTGCAGCCGGATCTCTTGTCCCGAGCCGGACTTCAGCGATGTGAAGCCGTCCCAGAGCGCGAGGTGCCGCAGCGGCTCCGCGGAGTTCTCGTACGCCACCACCAGCGTCCAGCCGCCCCATGCCCCGGCCGCCGATTTGCCCATGGCCACGTTGACCTGCGCCACGGTGTACAGGCCCGACCCGCCCTCCCGGACCAGCTGCGTGACGTCCGCCGACGCCTGGAAGGCGTCAACGCCGTCTGCCACGCGGTGTCCGACGACCGTGTCCGCGAGGAGGGTCTTGTACTCCCCGCCGGGTTCGGAGATCAGCACCTTCTCGTTGTCCTCCGGCGGCTTCTGTTCGCCCACGTGCAGGTTGCCGCCCCAGTACAGGCGCGCGTACGACACGCGGGAGCCGGCGGGCAGGCGGACCTCCGCGCGGGAGGAGTTGTAGGTGTTCGGGTCGCGGTCGACGTCGATGTAGAACATGTCGAAGTCGCCGTTCACGCCGCGCCCGCCTGCCCGCACGTCCGAGCACGAAGGTGCCGTGATCTGCACGCAGCTGATGGAGGCGTTCGCCGCGCGGACGATGCCGCCATGTTGGTGCGCGCGGTACCGCTGGGCGAACGTGAGGCTGTCCGCTTCCGGTGCGGGCGCTGCGGCCGGGGAGCTGCCGGGCGCCCACATCGCGGCAACGGCAAGGGCGAGGACGCCGATGGTCCTACAGCGGACCAGCGGACCCAGGGAATGGCGCATGACCGTCGTTGCCCTTTCGCAACAGGTGGCGTTGGCAGCAGCGGCACGGGGTGCGAAGTGTCCGCGCTGAGGAGTGCGTCGCGGGTCGCAACTCTAGCCATCAGCGGAACAAAAGCACTGAAATGCGATGAAATCTGACAAGCGTGTCGGAATGGTGAAACCAGTCACCTTCCCAGGTTCTCGCCATGGGCGGCGCAGGCCTCGGCACATGGCGCGCCCGTCGGTCTGACGTACCGTCCGGGCGGGCGGGTGCGGCGACCGGATGCGTGCGAGATCACTAAAAGCGTATGAACGGTTGCGGGGAGTGACGGGCGCTTTGAGTATGGACTCAAGATCCAACGCCTGCCGAAAGGAACTCCCATGCGTGCTCTGCCCGCACGGCGTATCGCGACCAGCGCACTGTGCGCCGCCCTCCTGGTCGGGATCACCGGCCCCGCCGCCATGGCGGCCGACTCGACCCGAGAGCACAGTCGTGTGCTCTCGTCCGAGGCGCGACTCCGCGGTGCGGATGTGCTGATCGCACAGGTAAGGACCTACAACAGGGGCGAGCTCGCTCCGGTCGCCGACCTGCTGAAGGCCGCGGCCAAGGCGGACAATGGCCAACTGCCCGCCGCCGAGGCCAAGAAACTGGGAGCCGAAGCGAAGCGCGCCCTGGACAAGGCGGCCGACAAGGCTCCGGCGACGGGCGCCGAGCGCAGGGTGCTCGAGCGGCGCGCCGCTGACCTCACGGACGACGAGCTGGACGAGCTGAATGCCGAGCTGGACGACGAGCTGAATGACGAGCTGGACGACGTGGAGGAGGCCATCGATGACCTCCTGGAGTCGATCTCGGATGACGTCGACGAGGTGCTTTCGCTGGTCGACGACCTGCTGGCCGAGGTGGAAGACCTCCTCGACGAACTGCTCGACGGCGACCTGCCGGAGACGACCCCATCCACTGTGTCGACGCTGACCAGCACGTCGCTGTCGACGTCGGTGCCTCTCGAGCCGACCGTCACGCTCCCCGCCATCACGTCGCTGACGCCGGTGCTGGTGCAGGCCCCGTGAGCGTCGTGCGTCAAGCGAGGAGGGGGGTTCTGGGTTCGTAGACGGTCTGTTCGTCGAGCGCGTCGACGACGTCGTCGATCAGCCGCTGGGCCATGCGCGGGCGCGGGGCCTCCTTGGGCCGGATCGCCTCAACCAGCTTGCGGCGTCCGGCTTTGCGCAGGGCGGCCGGAGATCCGTGGCTGGGGCGGGCGACGTCCGCGATCACCGCGGCGTCCCGGGCGACCGTGAGGGGCAGGGCTCCGATCGAGGCGGGCTGGTCCACGATCACCAGCACGGTGCCGAACTTCGCGGTCGGCTTGTCGAAGACGGCCCGAGGAAGATGCCCACATCGTCGATGTCGTACGACCCGTCCTCGCCGGCCAGGGCTTCGGCGTCGTATGCGCGCATTGCGCTCGGTCGGACGGTGGTCGGACCTCTCATCAGCGTCTCCAACGGTGCCTCTCGGGCCTGGTGACACCCCCCCCAGGTAATCCCTGCGACGGGGGGAAAGTCATGCCGGGCCCGGAGGCCGGCGGTCCTCTTGACAGGTTCACGAAGAACGCAACGGGGGGCGTCACAAATGTTGTTCTTCCCGCCCCTCTCATATGAGGTATTGGCAATCTTGGGCATTTCCGGTTTCCGCCCCGGTCAGGGCTCGTTAGGCACGGCGACAGAATCCCCTCCGGCAACTCACGTTGCCGACGAAAGGAACACGATGAAGTCTCTGAAGGCTGCCGCCATCGTTGCCGGGTCATTGATCGCCGCCGGTTCCGCTACACCCGCGTTCGCCCACAACGCCCCAGCCCAGAGTGCTCCTTCCCAGGCTCCCACCACCCTGAGTGCTCCCGACCAGGCGCCTGCCGCCCAGAGTGCTCCGTACCAGGCCCCGGCTGCTCAGAGTGCTCCCCAGGCTCCGGCGCCTCAGAGTGCTCCGTACCAGGCTCCGGCTGCTCAGAGTGCTCCCCAGGCTCCGGCTGCTCAGAGTGCTCCCCAGGCTCCGGCTGCTCAGAGTGCCCCCCAGGCGCCTGCTGCTCAGAGTGCTCCCCAGGCTCCGGCCGCCCAGAGTGCTCCGTACCAGGCGCCTGCCGCCCAGAGTGCTCCGTACCAGGCGCCTGCCGCCCAGAGTGCTCCCCAGGCTCCGGCTGCCCAGAGTGCCCCCCAGGCTCCGGCCGCCCCGAGTGCTCCCCAGGCTCCGGCCGCCCAGAGTGGTCCCGACCTGGCGTCCAGCGACCTCACCGGCGGCGTGACCACCAGGGTCCCCCTCGGCGCGACCGCGGAGGGCAAGGGCGGGCTGATCCCCACGGCGAACCAGGCCGCGGCCGCGCTGAACGAGGTCAAGCCGGTGCGCGGCAATCTGTGGCTGTAGGTCTGAGCCCTGCCGTACGGAGTCGGCCCTCGGTGGAGTTCGAGGGCCGTCGCTCCGTGGGCACGGAGTCGGCATTCCGGCTGTGACCGGACAACAGACCGGGGGTCACCCGAACGGCCACCATTGATCATTTTCCTGGCCCCGCGGCGGTTACCGCGCGGGGCGTTCGGCGGTTACCGCTACGGACAACCGAACCGGACGAGGAGTGAACCATGGGCGTCAGCGTCGGCGGAGTACCGGTGGGTGCCGAGGACAGAGCACCGGGCCCGGCGCGGCCCGTACCGGCAGGCAGAACACGGCGGGATCTGGTGCGCGGTCTGCGCGCCTGCGTGCTCGGCGCCGCCCTGGCCTCGGTGGTCGCCGCCTCCCGGCCTCGGCTCCCCGGAGCCGGACCCGCCCCGGGCGACACCGTCTTCGACCAGACCTACCGCGGCCGCCGCATCCGAGGTGTGTGGATCCCAGCGTCCAGCGCAGCCGAGGACGGCCGGTGGCATGTCACCGTGGACGACCGCCCTCTGTATCTGATGCGCCGCGCGGACGGCACCTGGCTGAGCATGGTCGACCACTACTGCTCGTACCGGACACCGCTCGAGGCCGCCCGCGCCGCCATCGACGAACTCGGCCCCGGTCAGCGGCTGCGCCTCCTGGCTCCGGGACCCGCAGACGGGGGACACCTGCACATGGGGCACCAGCATGACGTACGTGCGTAAGAACGCCGGCACGCTCACGGGGGCGGAGAGGCGCCGGTTCGTCAAGGCGCTGCTGGAGGTCAAACGGCGTGGGGAGTACGACGAGTTCGTGCGGATGCACATCGCGTACTTCTCCCCCGACGGCGAGCACAAACGGCGCACCGCCCACATGGCGCCCTCGTTCCTGCCCTGGCACCGCCGCTTCCTGCTCGATCTGGAGCGTGCGCTACGCCGAGTCGACTCGTCGGTGACCGTGCCGTACTGGGACTGGACGCGCGACCGCACGACGACCTCCGCGCCCTGGACGGCGGACCTCCTCGGCGGCAACGGGCGCCGCTCCGACCACCAGGTGATGACCGGTCCGTTCGCCTATCAGAAGGGCCACTGGACCATCAAGGAGAGCGTGACCGACGCGGCGTTCCTCACTCGGGACTTCGGCCGACCCCGCGCCCCGATCGATCTGCCCACGAAGAGCGATCTGGAATGGGCGCTGAAGGACCCCGTCTACGACGTGTCGCCCTGGGATTCGACGGTCACGCGAGGTTTCCGCAACAAGCTGGAGGGCTGGAGCACCGGCCGGGGCAGCACCTCCTGGCGCAACCACAACCGCGTGCACCGCTGGGTCGGCGGGGCCATGCTCGGCGCCGCCTCCGTCAACGACCCCGTCTTCTGGTTGCACCACGCCTTCATCGACCTGCAGTGGCAACGCTGGCAGCGCCGGCACCGCGGAGCCCGCTACCTGCCCGCGAAACCGCCGCGCCCTGCGGACGCGCAGCACAACCGGATGGTGGCACGGCACGAGAAGCTGCCGCCGTGGGACGTGACGCCGGACGAGCTCGAGGACGTCAGCGGGATCTACCGGTACGCCTGAGGCGACGCGGTTCATGGGAAGAGCCCCGGCGCTTGAGTGTGCCGGGGCTCTCAGGTCAGGACGACAGACGTCAACGGGCGTCAGTGGCCGCGGCGGGCCTTCTTGCCGTTCTTCCTGTCGGTCTTCTCGCCGTTGTCGTTCTTGCAGGCGTTACCCATGGCCGGGTTGAGCCCACCGATCACGATGTGACGGTTGTTCCGCCCACGTTGACTGGCGCGGATCGCGAGACATCGCCGTCTGGCAGGGCCGAGCCCCCGGACCAGGCACTGCGGCGAAGGCGGTCCCCTTCCGCCGGCCGGTGCGGGCCCGGTCGGCTCGTGGACGTGCGCGCGGTCGCCCTCGGCGGCGCGGTTCTCGAGCGGGTGCGGTGGCGGCAGTGTCGCCTCGCGTATGCGGAAACGTGTTGGCTCTGGCGTACGCCACGGAGCCGGGGCCCCGATAGCCAGCTGCCTCAAGGGGTGCGGTGCGCCGTGTCCGAACGGCAGTTGGCCGGACGTGCCTGCCGGGACGCGGCCACCCGCTGTGTGCGCAGCAGTGCCGAGGCATGTTTTTGTCAGAAGATATTCGCTATGGGCGTTTCTCGTGGAAAAAGTAAGAAAGATCATCTATGTTGAGGACTGTCAGTGACCAGACCGTAACGGACTGTGTCGACACGAGAAACGGAGAGGTAATGCGCAAGTACCAGAAGGCTGCAGTCGTCATGGCCATGCTCGGCAGCGTCGGTTTCCTGGGCGCCGGCGTCGGCCACGCCGGCGATGATGGGAAGTTCAGCCTCGACAACAAGCAGAACCAGCACTGCTCGGCGGACGAAGTCAACTTCGACGCCGGGGGGACGGTCGGCGCCTTCGCTCCGACCAACGGTGCCGGCACCCAGCTCATTGACCAGAGCGAGCGCACGTCGGTGAACTGCGCTCAGCTCTTCACGATCGGTGGTAGGTGATCACCGACCAGGTGATCTAGGCAGGCCCCTGGGCTTGAACCAGGTGTCCGAGCTCCGGGGCCTGCTGTTTTGACGTCCTTGCCAGTCCATGCATGGGGGACGACTCCGCCACCCAGTCGCGGGGGCGACCCCGCCAGCGAGTCAACGCAGACCTGTCCACCTTCACGGAGCCAGTCACCTGCGTCAGTGGCGTCGTCGTCCGCGGCAAGGACTCCTGACGCCTTGGCGAGGGTGACTCTGCGCGCCGACCACGTGACTACCCGGATTTGGCCGCCGATACGCGCACAGCCGTGCCAGATTGTGCTCTTTTTCGAGGCACTTACATGTTTGGGCGTTTCGCGCCCTAAAAGGACGCAACGTCACCTACGGTTGGCAACTGTTGGTGACCAGGCCATTACGGGCTGTGTCGACACGAGGAACGGAGAGGTAATGCGCAAGTACCAGAAGGCTGCAGTCGTCATGGCCATGCTCGGCAGCGTCAGTTTCCTGAGCGCTGGCGTCGGCCACGCCGACGGGGACCCGAAGGTCAAGCTGGACAACAAGCAGAGCCAGAAGTGCTCGGCGGACGGAACTTACTTCAAGGGCACCGAGGCGGCCAGCGTCTTCGCTCCGGTCAACGCTGCCGGCTTCCAGGTCGTCGACCAGAGCAAGCGCACGTCGGTGGACTGCGCTCAGCTCTTCACGATCGGCAAGTAATCGCCGATCAGGTGATCTAGGCAGGTCCCGGGGCTCGAACCAGGTGTTCGAGCCCCGGGACCTGCCGTTTTGACGTCCTTGCCGGTCCGCGTACTGGGGCACGATTCCGCCGTCCGGTCGGCGCGGGCCCGGTCGGCTCGTAGGCCGCGTGCGGCCGCCCGCAGTAAGGTCCGGGCGCTCTGCGGGGATATTCGGGCGGGGTGGCTGAAGGGGATGCCCCACGCCGTGACCAGCGGCTGTCCGCGCGGCGGTGGCCGGACGTCGCTACCCGGACTTGGTCACCCGGTATCTGCACAGCAGCGGCACAACGGGTGCATTTTTTCCATATATGTGCGCGATTGGGCGTTTCTCGCAGCGGAAGCCGGAAAGATCGCCTAAGTTGAAGACTGTCAGTCACCAGACCGTAACGGACTGTGTCGACACGAGAAACGGAGAGGTAATGCGCAAGTACCAGAAGGCCGCAGTCGTCATGGCCATGCTTGGCAGCGTCAGTTTCCTGGGCGCTGGCGTCGGCCACGCTGACGACGGCGGGAAGGTCAAGCTCGACAACAAGCAGAGCCAGGAGTGCTCGGCGGACGAATACAACTTCACGGGCACCTCGACGGGCAGCGTCTTCGCTCCGACCAACGCTGCCGGCTTCCAGCTCGTCGACCAGAGTGAGCGCACGTCGGTGAACTGCGCTCAGCTCTTCACCATCGGCAAGTAATCACCGATCAGGTGATCTAGGCAGGTCCCGGGGCTCGAACCAGGTGTTCGAGCCCCGGGACCTGCCGTTTTGGCGTCCTTGCCGGTCCATGCGCTGGGGCGCGACTCCGCCGTCCGGTCACGGGTGGCGGCGACGGCCCTCTGTCGACGAAGAGCGTGCCCACTCGCTGTGGAAGCGGTTGTCCGAACGGCGGTTGATCCGACGCGGCCATCCGGATTCGGCCCACGCATTACATATACACAAATGCCGGATTATGGCTTTTTTTAGAAACTTACCCGCTTGGGGCGTTTCACCAAGCAAAAGTCGCAAACATCGCCTACAGTCGGCAACTGTCGGTGGCCAGCCCGTTACGAGCTGTGTCAACTCGAGAACGGAGAAGTAATGCGCAAGTACCAGAAGGCAGTAGTGGCCGCGGCCATGCTCGGCAGCATCAGCTTGCTGGGCGGTGGCATCGGCCACGCTGCGGGCGGGGACCCGAAGGTCGAGGCCGACAAGCCCCAGCAGAACCAGAAGTGCTCTGCGGACGAGAAGAATTGGACGCTTATCAACATCGGCGACGTCAATCTCTCGGTCAACGCCCTCGGTTTGCAGGTCGTCGACCAGAGCAAGCGCAAGACGGTGCAGTGCACTCAGGCCGCCGCCCCCGCCGCCCAGTAATCACTTATCAGGTGTCGGCGGCCCTCGAGGCTCGATCAGGCGTCCGAGCCCTGGAGTTCGCCGTCTGGCTTCGTTGCCGGTCCAAGCGTCCGGAACGACTCCGCGGTCCAGTCCCGGGGGCCAACTGTAAAGGAAAAGGCAGATGCTCAATTCAAAGAAGTTCGCAGCGGCAGTGGGCGTCCTGGGGAGCTTCGCTCTGATCGGTGCCGGTGCTGTCCAGGCCTTCGCCGTTAATGGCTCCGGCATGTGCGTCGGCGACGGCGACGGTTACACGCGCTGCTCGCAGGTGAGGGAGTACCGGCAGGTAACCACCGACAAGCGCGGAAACGTCACCTTCGTCAACGACTCAACGCAGAGCTGCCCGGCTTCGGGCGGTCAGATCAACTGCGTCAGCAGCTTCGGCGTCGCCGGCAAGAAGTCCTGACGTCCGACTGAGACGGCCGAGGCGCCCGTTTGTCGTCGGCACCCGTCGCGTAAGGCCACCCGTGCAGCAGAGGAGGGCCGGAACCCGGTATCGGGTCCCGGCCCTCCCTGTTTTGTCTCCTGGCTCTTGAAGTCAATCTCGGCAACGTCTGCGTCAACGGCCGCGTCCCTCGTTCGTGTGGTCGGTCCCTCGGTCATCGCCCGGGCGGGTGAGGAGACGGCCGGGTCCGTTCGAGCACGTCGATAAGGTTCCACGGTGACCTCAACCTCAAGCGAAACGCGCCCTTTCCGGGGCGCCGATCTCGGCACGCTCGCCGTCATGGCCTTCAGCGGCGAAGCGCCCGACGGCGACATGTCCTACTTCCCGTTCGCCACCCGCGCCTGGCCCGAGGTCCACCCGGGCGAGCCCGTCGCGCCGGAGAGCCTGACGGCCTCCGCGGGTGACGACGAGACCCTGCTCGGCGCGGCGCAGGTGCTTCCGCCCGTGCGCAGGCCGCGCGGCTGATGACGTCCACCGCGGAACGAGGGGCGAGTGGCAGCAGCGGTACGTTCGTGCGGACCGCGGGCGGCAGCCGTGCGTTCGCCCTGCTGCTGGTGATCATCGGTGCGGCCGGTCTGCTGGCCTCGTGGGTCATCACGATCGACAAGTTCAAGTTGCTGGAGGACCCGGACTTCGTGCCCGGGTGCAGCCTCAACCCGGTCGTCTCCTGCGGCAACATCATGACGAGCGACCAGGCCTCGGCCTTCGGGTTCCCCAACCCGATGCTGGGTCTCGTCGCGTACGGCATCGTGATCTGCGTCGGTATGAGCCTGCTCGCCCGGGGCGCCTTCACGCGCTGGTACTGGCTGACCTTCGACGCGGGCACTTTCTTCGGCGTCGGATTCTGCACCTGGCTGCAATACGAGTCGCTTTACCAAATCAATTCGCTGTGCCTGTGGTGCTGTCTGGCCTGGGTCGCGACCATCATCATGTTCTGGTATGTGACCTCGTTCAATGTACGCAATGAATTCCTGCCCGCGCCGGACTGGCTGAAGAGCTTCTTCGCCGAGTTCACCTGGGTCCTGCCGGTGCTGCACATCGGCATCATCGGGATGCTGATTCTGACCCGGTGGTGGGACTTCTGGACCGGCTGAATATCCGGACGGGCTGGGCGCGCCTGGTGCCCGGTCGCGCAGCCGCTCAGCCGAGGCGCCGTACCGGCGTGCCCGCCAGAAACGCCTCGATGTCCTCGACCGCCGCGCCGTAGTACGTCTCGTAGTTGGCCCGCGACACATAGCCGAGGTGCGGGCTGGCCAGCAGGCGCGGGGCCGAGCGCATCGGGTGGTCGGCGGGGAGCGGCTCGATATCGAACACGTCGATGCCCGCTCCGGCGATCCGGGCCTCGTGCAGCGCGGCGAGCAGGGCGTCCTGGTCGACGATCGCCGCCCGTGAGGTGTTGACGAAGTAGGCGGTCGGCTTGAGGAGGGCCAGCTCGGCGGCGCCGAGCAGGCCCCGGGTGCGGTCGCCGAGCGCGAGGTGGACGGAGACGAAGTCGCTGCTCGCGAGCAACTCCTCCTTGGAGGCGGAAAGTTCCACCGTTCCTAAAGACTGAGTGGGAGTGAGTCCTGTTGCCAGGACTCCTGCTCAGCCGCGTGTCCCGAACGGTGTTGGGCACGCTGGTCTCCCGCTTTCGCTCCACGGGCCGGGGGCGCGCATCGTGTGCGTGGTCCGGGTGGGTGGGGGCGGGTTTCCTCGCGCTGTCGGGTGTCCGGTCGGGCCTGGGCGGTCCGATGCCCACCGCGATCACTCTGGTCGGGGTGGGGCGGTGCCGTCCGTCGCCGGATCGGATGTCCGAGGGCGCGTCGTCCGACCGCGATGCTTGCCGCATCGTGCCGGGTGGTCTTGCGAGTCGGGGTGGTCAGCGGTTTCTGCCAGTGCTGGGCACCCCACCGGCTGGTGTAGGCGGGGTCGACCGCGACGACCGCCACCTGCTGTTCGGCGGCCATCGACACCAGCCGGGCCTTGAGTTTGGCGGTGGGGAAGCGGGAGAGCAGGCGGCGGAAGCGTTTGTTGCGGCCGTGCTTCTCCCGGCCCTTCTCCGCCGCGAAGTCGAGGTCCTCGATGGCGATCGCGGCGGCCCCGCACCGTCGGGTGTAGTGCAGCAGCCGGGTCAGCGCGTGCCGGATCTGCGCGTCGCGGTGTTCGGTGCTGCCCGAGAGGTCGTAGAAGTAGCGCTGTGGCTCGCCGACCGGGTTGCCGTGCGCATCGAGTTGCCAGGCCGCGAGGTGATCGTCGTTCATGTCCACCCCGACCACCCCGCGGGCCACCGCCGCCTGCAGCGGCGTACCGGGGCGGCGGCGCGCTGCCAGGAGGCGGTCACATACCAGCGGCCGCGTGTCGTGTCGTGGTGGATGCGGTAGGCCACCGCCCGGTCGGCGGTGATCCGGTCACGCCACTCCTGCCCGCGATGCTGGAACGCCACGGTCGCGCCGAGGATGTAGCGGCCGTGCGGTGCGTTGGCCAAGTGGGCCAGCGGGGCCGGGAGTTTGATCGAGAGCCGGCCGGTGTCGGTGACGCGGATGGTCTCGTTGCCGAA